>JANRLT010000032.1 GCA_033762255.1 Pirellulales bacterium
TCACGCAGAATGCCACCGAAGGGACGCCGCTGGTCTTGGACATTCCCGGCAGCGACCCGAACACGGGCGATGTCTTGACCTATACCGCGCAGACCCCTCTTCCCGCCGGGATGACGCTGAATAGCGCGACGGGCCGAATCACCTGGACGCCCAGTGAATCGCAAGGAGGCACCAACTACAGCATTACAGTCCGTGTGCAGGATAGCGGCGGACTCTTTAGCGATACCACAATCAGCGGAACAGTGGCGGAGGCGAACACCCCTCCCCAGGCGGGTTCGGTTGCTCCCCTGGCCGCGACCGAAAATGTCCCCCTGAGCGTGAATGTCCCCTTTACCGATCCCGACCTTCCCGCGCAAACGTTGACTTATTCCTTGGTCTCTGGTCCCGCTGGCTCTGCGGTTAACGCGCAAACCGGTCGGTTTACCTGGACGCCGGGCGAAGCGGACGGGGGCCTGACCCGCACCGCGGTTATTCGGGCAACGGACAGTCAGGGAGCAACCGCGGAATTGACCTTGACGATTAATGTCACGGAGGTAAATCAACCCCCTGTTTTAAATGTCGAAACCAGCTTCACCATTGATGAGCTAGAGGCATTTACCACGTCTGCCACCGCGACGGATGGGGATACCCCGACCCAGACACTGACTTTTTCGCTGGTAAACGCCCCCACTGGAATGACCATCAACGCCGCCACCGGGGAAATCTTGTGGACTCCCGGCGAGGCCCAAGGCCCGGCGCAATTCAACTTTTCCGTTCGTGTGACTGATAATCTGGGTCAATTTGCCCAGCGGCAATTGACCGTGACCGTCAGCGAGGTGAACACCGCTCCGACGCTGCTCAACGGGGGGAGTACAGTCAATGTGTTCCAGGGGGCCATTGCCAGTATGTCGGTATTGGCCACGGATGGGGACCTGGCTGCCCAAACGTTGACCTTTGACTTAATCAATGCTCCCGCCGGGGCGACCATCAATCCCCTCACGGGAGAGATCCGTTGGGATACGACCGGCGCGGTGCCGGGTCTCAATGAATTGGTGGTTGGTGTGACGGATTCGCTAGGGCTGTCGAGCACGGCATCATTCTTTATCCAGGTAAATAATTTTAATCCCGGGCCGATTTTTGCCTTGTTTTCCGCGCCGACCCCGCCGATAAACACGCCGGTGGTGCTGGATACGGCTGCCAGCAGCGTAGATCCAGAGGTGGTGCTAAGTGAACTTGTCAACGTGGCGGATTTACCCCCTCCCACGACGCCTGGTAATCCGGGTCTGGGCATTAACGAAGGGACGAATCGCTTGCAAGGGGTGACGGAAGGCGTCGAGCAAAACACCCAAAAGCCTGTGATTGACGGTTCCGCCCAGGGAGATTCCACCCCCGAGCAGCCCGCTGAGCAGCAGCAGGATGAAACACCCCGACCCCAGGGAAATCCACTGGAAAATCCGTTCCAATCAGGCGAGGTACAGGCCGCTCCCGCTGAAACACAACAGAGCCTGATGCGCTGGAATGAGCAGGGTCGCCAGCTAGCGGGAATGGTCCTGTCGCGGTTGGGATCGCAAGCGACTCCGCGCCAACTGCAAGATTTGGCCCTGGCTGGCTATCTGGCGGAAGGTATGAACGGTTGGGAAGCCGCTGAAAGCGCCGAAGAGCTAAACGGCGTGCGGTTGGCACCCGCGCAAACTACCAAGGCCCTCGATCAGGGCGTGGATCCGCGGCTGACGGCGGTTTCCCTGGATGACGCGCGGCCGATGACCACACCCGGCGGTTCGGATCGTATAGCCCGTTATGCGGCTAACACGCCGTTGCCCCTGGCGGCGGCGGCGCTGGCCGCGCTACCAGCCGCGGTGATTGCGGCCAAGAAATCCGCGCCAGTCGCGGTACCGCTAGTCACGGAGCAAGTCAATAATCGCCGCGGCGGACGGTACTGGCTGGGGAAGCGTGGGTAGGAGGGGGGGATGGCTAACTTCATTTATAGCCACGGATCGGCACGGATGAGACGTGGTACGGGCTTCAGCCCGTAAACTAAGATTTTACACTTATTTGATAGGCAAGAATATGAATCGGGCCGTTGGCCCTTCCCTAAATTCCTTCCTCTGAACCTAGGGCGACGCTGCGCATGCCCTAGGCTGGGAAAGGTCGGGCATTTGGCCCGCAAATGCTTGAGCAACAAATAATCTTCGCACGTTGCGAAGATTTGAAAGGTGAGAAGTACGGATAAATGCCTTTAAAGACTTCTCGCAAGTCAATGATGCATACAATCCGTGAAAATCAGTACCAATCCGTGGCTAAAATAATATAAGGCATTAAGGGGGACGGGAGTCTTCCGCGAGCAAGCCTGATTGCCAAAAGCGTTTTCACCGCGTCAGACTCCCGACCAGCAGTGAGTCCCTTGCTTACGCAGCGGGCTGAGATTCTACCCCGCTAGTTGTTCAGCCATTTTCTTGATCCCCGCCAGATCAAGTTTGCCTGTCCCCAAAATTGGCAAGCTATCCACCTGATAATAACAGTCATTCCCGGGAATATACAGATTTGGCAGGCCCGCTTCGGTGAGGGCTTTGGCCAGTTCGGCGGGTGTCCGGTTAAGTCCTGTATGCAGCACGATCAAGCGCTCTCCCTTTTTTTCATCAGGCACGGCGCTCACGGCCAGGGGTTGTTGTTCGGCGTCTCCCGCGCCGACCGCTTTTAATAACTCTTCCTCCACCGCGCCGTGGGGGACCATCTCTCCCCCGATTTTTGAAAAGCGGCTCAATCGGCCCGTGATTTGGATAAACCCCTCCTCGTCCAAACGCGCCATATCGCCCGTGCAGTACCAGCCATCCACGAGTACCTGATCCGTTAAGTCGCGTCGATGAAGATACCCCTCCATCACGTTGCCGCCGCTTATCCACAATAGGCCATCCTCGCCGCAAGCGCGCGGGGCGCGGGTCTCGGGATCGCGGATTTCGGCGCAGACGCCGGGGACGGGCCGGCCTACGGTTCCTTCCTTGCGGTTGGAATGAAATCCCTTGACACTACGGCTGGGGGGGATATTCACCGACGCCAGCGGCGCTAGCTCTGTCGTGCCGTACCCTTCCACCGGCCGCACATGGAATTTTTCTTCAAAGGCGTCCGCCACGTCCTGGGGCAATCTCTCGGCCCCGGTGATGACCGTGTTGAGCGTGGCAAAATCCGCCGCCTCGCACCGCCGGATGTAACTGCGCAAAAACGTGGGCGTGGTGAGCAGCACGGTTCCCCCCGCTTCACGGCATAGTTTGCCCACTTGTTTGGCGTCCAGCGGACTAAAGTGGTAGGCCACCTTGAGATTTAGCAGCAATCCCGCCCAGAGCGTGACCGTGGAGCCCAGCGCGTGAAAGAGCGGTAAAATCCCCAAGAGCACATCCTCGGATTGCAGATGGATCACTTGATCAATCGCCTCGACATTGGCTTTGACATTGCCGTGGGTCAGGACGACACCCTTGGGCTTGCCGGTGGATCCGCTGGTAAAGATGATCGTGAGCGGATCCGACCCCGGGGTGCGCAAGATCCCCAGCCACCACGCCAGCACCGATTTTGGCAACAGCCAGGTTTGCAGCGCGGCGACCACCTTATCCCAGGTGGTGACCATTCCTTTGACATCCTCCAGAAGTATCATGCGTCCTTGGAGCTTTAAATCCATTTTGTCCAAAAACTTTTGGCTGGTGATGACGGTTTGTATGCCCGCCTGTTCCAGGCAGGAATTCAGGATTTCCGCGGTACAAGTGTAGTTGAGATTGCTAATCACTCGCCGGTCCAGCACCAGCGAAAAATTGGTCACCGCCGCCGGCACGGTCGGTGGCAAGAGCACGCCGATGGTTTTTTCGGCGGGGCCTAGTATTCGTCGCAGTACGCGCCGCAGGATCAGCGCGCGGGTGACGGTGGCGGCCCCGGTCAAGCTTGCCCCCGTGGTGTCAGAGAATTTCGGCCGGAATTTCTTGCGAAAGCAGCCAATCAACCCCTCGTACCCGATCGACGTACGGGCCTGGGTCCGTTCGCGCACGGCCTGAGCCCCCAGACGCAGGACGGCGTTGCGCGTTTGAGAAATATCCGTCACATTCAGCAATGCCGCGCCATAGTGCACGCCCACGGGATAAGGCCACTGGCGGGGCCATTTCCAAAAGAATTTGCCATCGTCAAAGCTAAAGATACTGCCCCACAGTTGATCCAGATAAACGGGAACCACGGGGGCGTTGGTGCCGTCAAGAATTTTCATCATTCCGGGCTTAAAGGTTTGCAAATTGCCCGTGCGCGAGATTTCTCCTTCGGGAAAGAGGCAGACCACCTCGCCGTTTTTGAGGGCCTCGTTGGCGGTTTTAAGGGCCCTGATAATTGATTTGGGATTAGCCGTGACCAGGATTACTCCCCACTGTTCCGCCAGCGTGCGCATCAGTTTATTTTCAAAGTTTCCCGCCCAGGCGAACATGCGAATGGGCCGGGGGCAGGTCAAAATGATGACCACGGCGTCCAGCCACGAAACATGATTGCTGGTAAGCAGCACAGGCCCGCTGGCGGGGATGTTCTCGGCCCCGGTGAGCTTGATGCGGTACAAGACCGACGTGACCAGCCAGACCACAAACCGCACCGCGGCCTGGGGGATCAGCTTCACAATGTAATACAGCACCGGGATGGTTACTAACCCGCAGAGCAGAAAGATCGTCTGTGCCGAAAAGAGCGGCTCCCGGCCGATGGTGCCATCCGGGCGGGTCACGGTGGCGCCCAATTCGGACCGTAAGAGCATATAAAGCAGGCTCACTCCGATGATGCCGCTAAACGACAAAAAGTTATTCGCCGCCAATAGCGAGCCCCGGTTTTGCCGCGGGCTATACTCTTGCATGTAGGCTTCCAGTGGAATATCAAATAGTCCCGCGCTGGCCCCCAGTAAAAACAATAAACCGCAAGTTACCACGTGCCAGACGGTGATTTGCAGGACGCCATCCACCAAGACGAACAGACTTCCCCCGCAAAACCATAATAATAAAGTGGTGAATATCACCCCTATCGCCCCCAGCGGCAAGATTCCCAGTTCGACACGATTTCCCGACCAGTATCCCGCCAACAGGCTGCCAATCCCCACGCCCAATGTCAGGCAGATTAAAAATGGCGTGTTATCGCTTTGGGTGATGTATTGTTTCGTTTCCGGCGTAGTGGTGGAAGCGACAGGGGTCGTTTCGGTGTTGGTCGCGGCGGCATTTCGCGCGGCAAAATCATCGGCATAACGGATCGCCCCGGCGGGTGCTCCCTCTTTGACCAGTTGGTCGACGTTTTGGTTGGACATGGCCGCCAGCGACCAAAAAAACATGATCCCCATGGCCACGCGCCACAACGCTTTATTGGCATATAGCAGCTTCAAATCCTGCCAGGTGGTGTTGATAAAATTCCAGGAAAAATCCAATTGCGGATTTCCCGGCGGACGATAAGAAATGAGCAGGCTAAACCCCCAACCGACAGCCGCCACCCCCAGAATAACCCCGGCGCAGAGCCAGAGATAGCTTTCTCCTCCGGGACCTTTGAGCAAGTCGGCCAGATAATTGCCGATGCCGGTTCCCACGATCACACTGACCAGCGTCGTCAGCCCGAACCAGCCGTTGGCTTTGGAAATGAGGCGTTCGGGTAGCATCTCGGGCAGGGAGGCCATGCGCGCGGGGGAATATAAAGCGCTTTGGGCCCCCATAAAAAAGAGCACGATAAACACACTATAAAGCTCTCCGGTAGCCAGCGCCGACCAAATCGCGATGGCCCCGGCCAGCATCACGACAATTTCCAAGAATTTGGCACCCGCCACAATCCGTGATTTGGCAAACCGATCCGCCAAAAATCCCGCCGGCGCGGCAAACACCAAAAATGGCAACGTCAGGCAAATTGTCCCAATCCCAATCAGCATGCTTTGATGGCTAGCGCTGGTCGCAAACTTTAACGCCAACCCCACCACCATCCAGCGAAAGATATTGTCATTTACCGTCCCCAGGGCTTGGGCCGCCAGCAGGCCCACGAATGAGCGGTTCCATAATTGGCTTTCTTGAACACTATCCGTGGCGGGAAATAGATTTGCGCTGGTGTCGCCACTGACCTCATGGGTGAGCAGGCTGGGAACGGCCACCGGTTCGGATGAGTTTGTCATGCGTGTGATCCAGAAATTGCGAAAACTCTAGGTGGGGTTTTTGGCATCGCTCGATTGACCAGGGGGTAAATCCGGCTATTACTCTGGTCGACCGCTACCACCCGCGTGCAAACCGCGGCAAACCGGCTTCCCCCCCTAGGATGGCACTATCATAATTGATTTGGCCAATCTGAGAATGCGGACTTTGACCGGTAAATGTAAAATTTAGGCCTTTTTGGCGGGTGGGCTTCTTTAAAATTGCCGTGATAACCCCTGCACCAGGTGAATAAAGTTCTTTGTTCCCCGCCAGGGTGTTTTGGTCACAAACACAGCGTCGGTACTGAAGTAAAAACTGGCAAATATCTGTTTTACTTGATTATCGGCTTTATTTTTCCTGCCGTCCGCCGGGGTGCATTTCGCTTTACAAGGCCCAGCCAACTCCCTTAAGATAGTCTGTTAGTGAAGGGAATAAATTGTGATTTTTCATCCGCGAGGAGCAAGACAGATGGTCTGGCAAAGAAATTTTTGGCTGGCACTGGGCGTGATTTATTGCGGATTATGGGGGGGGAGTACGGCCCAACCCGCTCGGGCAGCGGAGGGAATTTCCGGCGAAAAAATCAAATTCAAGCGGACCATGCTCGACGAAAAATTTCGCAGCGAAGGGGTGGCGGTGGGTGATTTTAATAAAGATGGCAAACTGGACATTGCCGCGGGAAGCGTGTGGTACGCGGCCCCTGACTGGAAGATGCACCAAGTCCGCGAAAAGGCCGAAGAACACAATCCGCATGGCTACAGCGACAGCTTTGTGAATGCCGCCGACGATCTGAATGGCGACGGCTGGGTGGATCTGCTGGTGGTCGATTTTCCGGGTAAGCCGACCTGGTGGTTTGAAAATCCCCAAAACCAGTCCGGTCCCTGGAAACGCCACGAATGCACACCCGTGACAAACAACGAAAGTCCCCAGTACCTGGACCTGGATGGGGACGGCCAGCGCGAATGGATCATGGCGACATGTGATGACGCCAATAATCCCGACGGGGAAAAGCGGTACCAGGCGATCATCAAACGGGTTGCGGATCCCCTGGCCAAATGGACCATCCAGCGGCTCAGCGAATACCAAGCCCCCATGACGACCAAGTACTCTCACGGGATTGGCGCGGGAGATGTCAACGGCGACGGCCGCCAGGATTTATTTGTTAAGGATGGCTGGTGGGAGGCCCCCGCCGTGGAAAGTTCTGAGTTGTGGAAATTTCACCCGGCCTCGTTTGGCCAGGATTGTGCCCACATGTATGCCTACGATGTGGATGGCGATGGGGATAGCGACATTATCAATAGCAGCGCGCATCAAATCGGTGTCTGGTGGCATGAGCAAACACCCGAAGGTTGGAAAACGCACACCATTTCCAAGGATTTTTCGCAAAGTCATAGCCTGAATCTAGTGGATATGAATGGCGATGGGCTAAAAGACATTGTGACCGGCAAACGCTGGTGGGCCCATGGCCCTAATGGCGATGCCAATCCCAATGACCCGGCGGTGGTGGTTTGGTTTGAACTGTCGCGTGAAAATGGCCAAGCCCACTGGAAAATGCACCATATTGACCACAATAGCGGCGTGGGGACCCAGTTCGAGGTAGCCGATATCAACGGCGACAAGCTGCCTGATGTTATTGTCAGCAATAAAAAAGGGGTGTATTTGCTGGAGCAGATCGCACAGTAAACCTCGTACTGGCGAGTTTTTTCTCGCCACAAATCCGTAGTGGCGAGTTTTACTCGCCAACATGCGATATGTAGGTGGCGAGGGTTCAAAGCGAGGCCAGAACCCCCAAACAGTTGTATTGGCGAATTTTACTCCGTTGGCATTGACTTCGGCGAGTGCAACTCGCCGTTACATATTGCCTTTGCTTTCCCCCTCCAACATCTGGATATTCCTCGATCAACTACAAGATTTTGCTGTTTCCCAAAATGCCTAAATTTTAGACAATACTGTTTTGGCCGGGGTGGGTCTGTCCGAGCGTCCTTGTGCTGGCCCACCCAAATAATCTTCTACATATTATTCCCCGCTTATGTCCGTCGCCACTCTGACCCCTCCCGCCAACGCTGTTTCCACACTCAAGGTTTATAACACCCTGACCCGTGCCAAGGAACCGTTTCAGACGGTGCGGCCCGGCCAAGTCAGTATGTATTTGTGCGGGCCGACCGTTTACAAACCCGCCCATATCGGTCACATGGTCGGTCCCGTCATTTTTGACACCATCAAGCGCTATCTGACCTATTTGGGCTACCGCGTCACCTGGGTGGTCAATATCACCGACGTGGACGACAAACTGATTAACAAGGCCCGCGAACTGGGGACTTCCGTGGAGACCCTGGCTCGCAAAATGACCGATGATTATTTTGATAATCTGCGAGTCATGGGAGTGACGGTTGGTCCGGGGGGCATCGACCAGACCCCCTACGCGACGGCCCACATTGCCGAAATGCAGGAAATCATCACCACCTTGATCGAGCGGGGCTATGCGTATCCGCTGGCGGGGGATGTCTATTTTCAATGCCTCAAGGACGCGGATTACGGCAAACTGAGCCGCCGGAGCCTGGAGGATATGTTGGCGGGAACCCGCGCCGAGACCAAGGATGGTAAGCACCACCCCGCGGACTTTGCCCTGTGGAAGGCATCCAAGGCGGGGGAACCCGCGTGGGATAGCCCCTGGGGACCGGGGCGTCCGGGTTGGCATATCGAATGCTCGGCCATGGCTCGAAAAATCCTAGGGGATACGATTGACATTCACGGCGGCGGCCTGGATCTCATGTTTCCCCATCACGAAAACGAGCTTGCCCAGTCCGAATCTTGCACGGGTAAACCCTTTGCGAGGTATTGGCTACATAACGGCCTGATGCAAGCCGCCGGCCAAGCGGGCAAAGTGGGGGGCCAGCATGACAAACAAGGCGACAAGACTTCCGCCGCAACCACAGAAGCCCCCCCTGCCCCGTCCCTGACCGACGCCCTCAGCCACGAGCAATTGGCCCAAGAGGCCAACAAGATCGCCGGATCAAAGGGGGCGGCCAGCGTCAAGGAACTATTTGCCCGTCATTCGCCCGAGGCAATTCGCTTTTTCCTGCTCAGCACGCATTACCGCAGCCCGATCCAGTTTAGCGATGAACTGCTCACCGAAACGGGGCGCGGGTTGGAGGGTTTTTACAGGTTCTTTAAGCGCGTGCAGCGGATTAGCGGAAAAAGCTACTATGAAATGCCTTATCCCGGCACGCGCGCGGCCGGGAATGCGTCCTTGGCGGAGGCCGCCTTGGCAAATTCCGCCGCCACCGACTTTTATCATGAAGTTAGTGCCATTCGGGCCAAGTTTTGCGACGCGCTCGATGACGACTTTAATACGGGCGCGGGAACGGCGGCACTATTTGACCTCTTGCGCGTGCTTAATAAATTTGGCGATGTGGAAAAACTCGAATCGCAACCCACCCCGGAAAAAGTGGCCATCTTTTTAACCGGCGTCGCGGTCCTGCGAGAGTTGACCGCCATCCTGGGCGTGTTTTTGCAGCCGGTCAGCACTAGCGGCGGAGGGGATGAAACCCTGTTGGGCCAATTGATGAGCCTGCTGATTGAAATTCGGGCAAATTCGCGCAAGAACAAGGACTTTGCCACGGCGGACCTGATACGCAAAAAGCTGGCGGAATTTGGCGTCGCGCTCGAGGATCGACCGGGCGGAACGGAATGGACGCGGGAGATGGCAAATAAGAATTAAGAATGATTGTGGAGCAGCCAAGTAGCGGAATTCGCCAGAATTCCGGCATTATTTCCCCCATTGCTGACGCTGCGGGCTGAGATATTTCCCCCTTGCTGACGCTGCGGGCTGAATTTCCATGCTCCGCACTACGGTTTAGCGGCTTGGTAAGCCAGATTTCCCCCCACGTAGGTTCGCTCAACAATGATGTCCTTGATTTTGTCAGTGGGGACTTCCAGCGGGTCGGCTCCCAGAACCACCAAATCCGCGTACTTACCCACTTCCAGCGAGCCGGTTGTCGCTTCGCCAAAGCCCCCCCGCGCGCTGTGGATTGTCCATGACGCCAGGGCTTGCTCGGGGCTAATGCATTGCTCAGCGCCATAGATTTTTCCGGCAAAGCTCTCCCGTCGAACCAGGTCCTGCATCCTGAGGAGCGGTCGCGCGGCGCTAACGGGGGAGTCGGAATTTCCCGCCACGGTCACGCCCAGGTCAAATAGCGCGCGGTTGGGGTGCATCCACTTCCAGCGCCATGCGCCATACGCCTCCATTTTGTCGCCATGTTCATAAATATAGGAATGCGGCGCGATGACCAGTTCCAGCTTTTTGATCCGCGCGAGAATCTCCGCCGTCACCACGCTGCAATGTTCAATCCGGTGGCGGTGGTCCGCGCGAGGGTGACGTTCCAATACTTGTTCAAAGGCGGTCAGCAGCATGTCGATTTCGCGGTCGCCATTGGCGTGGACGCACGCCTGCAACCCGGCCAGATGAATTTTTTCAATCAGCGCGTTCAGTTCTTCCTGCGTGCGGGCGGGAGGGACTCCAAAATCATCCGGTCGGCGCTCGTAAGGTTGCGAAAGCCAGCAGGTCTGGCCGCTGAGCGAGTTGCCGTGGTACAGTTTGATCGCTCCATAACGCACGAGCGGCGTTCCAGCGGGTTGCGCGCGTTTCCGCCACACGGCCTCTTTCAGGTCCCCTTCCCGTAGCATGACGTAGCACCGGACCGGGGCCTCCGCCTGGGCCTCCTGAATAATGGCCACGGTATCCGCGCCCGTGCCGGCGATATGAATCCCGGTGATTCCCGCGGCCAGATACTCCTCAAGACACTGGCGATAGGCGGCAATTTTTTGCTCTGGCGTGGGTTGTTGAGTGGACTTTGGCCCTGCCCGCCGGACCAGCCCGGTGGCGGACTCCTTCAGGATGCCTGTGGGTTCGCCGGTGGCGTCCTTGTCGATTTCTCCCCCCATTGGGGATTTGGTGTCGCGTGTAACTTTGGCAAGCTCCAGAGCGTGGCTATTGGCTACCGAGCGGTGCCCGCTGGAATGCGTGATCAGGATCGGATGCCTTGTGCTGGCCTGGTCCAGATCGTGTCGCGTGGGATGCCGGCCCAAAAATGTTTCTTGATAGTTGGTCCCCGTGACCCATTCGCCTGCGGGTGTGCGGTCGGCTTTGGCCTTGAGCGCGGCAATCAATTCGTCCAGCGAGCGGACTTTTTCCGGGCCACATTCGACCACATACCACGGCGCGTCTGGCGGATAGATGGGCCGGGGATGGCAATGCGCGTCAATAAAGCCAGGGACCACGGTTTTTCCCGCAAGTTTGATTTCTACAGTCTGCGGCCCCCGCAATTCGGCGGGGACATCGTTGCCCACATGAATGATCCGCTCTCCCCGAATGGCCAAGACCGAGGCCGATGGCAAGTTGCCATCTAATGTGTGAATTTTGGCCTCGGTTAACAGCAAGTCCGCGTGCTCCTGGGCGATGACAGTCAGCGGGCAGGCCAGCAGTAGCCAGCAAAAACAAACAGCTCCGGGTAAACGCAAATGGGTTGCAAAAGAGTCGTGCGTCATAACAGAATAGTAAAAAAAGAGTTCATTGCGGATGGACAGCCGTGGAATGCGCGCCCTGGGCTAGTTTACCAATCTTGGATGAGAATTTTGTGAGCAGGGTTAGAAAAGCCGCGTCCTTGCACCACTGTACGGTGACCACGCAGTCAATTTGAGCTACGCACTTAAGTCCGTGCTACAAGGGCTGGAGGCTCGCTAAAGCTTGACCGCCGATGCCATCGGCGCCCCTCGTCCCACGCCTCGCGCCTCGCGACCGCCGATGCCATCGGCGGCTTTGTAACGGCCCCGGCGTCCCTCGTCCCTGCTCCTCCACTCCCCTGCTCCTCCGCGTATTCTCAACCGCGCTCCGCTGCGCGTCGCGGCTAACCATCTCCATCTCCTACCCCCCCTCTCCTAATCC
Organism: Pirellulales bacterium; assembly: GCA_033762255.1. NCBI lineage: Bacteria > Pseudomonadati > Planctomycetota > Planctomycetia > Pirellulales > Pirellulales bacterium. Next base: position 12,082 of record JANRLT010000032.1, read on the forward strand.
CAGCACAAACTGGTGAAAATCCCCCTCCACGTCAAAATCTCCATCACCCAGGGACCAATGCTGGGGGTGATTCATTGGGGAAGAGATATCCAATCGAATTGTATTTCCCAGGGGAAAATTAAAGTACACCTCATAACCGCGCTTCCAACCTCCCGCGATATTGCTTGTGGGGCGTCGTTCATAACCGGGAAAGTGGGCCGCCAGGGCCGCGATTTTCCCCGCATCGTGCAACTGGATGGTGCGGGTCAGTTTGCCGATCTCATAAACCAGAATCATGGCCGCGGAAGGAGGCCGATCGGGGGCTTGATTTTGCAGGCCCCACCCCATTCCCAGAGCGCCTAAGGCCACACCCAATACAAGCGCCGCCGCGCCGATGATCCAGGTCCGTTGCATGTAAGTCATTATTGGCTAAGGGTTAAGCGATAGAAAATGCGAGGGGGCTCACTTGTGCCGGGAATTATTTTTTTAGCAAAAAGTCTTGTGAAGAGCCATTTTTGGGGAACTTCCATCAACTGTTAGCGTCAAAAACCCCACAAAAGTGAAGTTGGGGCCAAATTTTGGCTTTAAGCTACGCTATAGCAGGCCAATTCTGGATCTTGACACCATCCCTATATTCCTCCAGGCTCAACCAGGAGTGTCGCATGTTGCGTCGGTTTTTAAGACTTTTTTTGCTGGTGGCAATGGGACTCATGCATTTTCCCGGATCTGGAACGGCACGCGCCGGAGAGATTGGCTGGCTAGAGTCCTTCTCCCTGGGCCCGGACCGGGCCGCCGCGCTCAAGCAGTTGATTCCCGGCACCGAGGATTACTTTTACTATCATTGCCTGCATTACCAGTCGCAGGAGTTATTTGACAAAGTTGACGAACTGCTGGCGGCCTGGGTCAAGCAGCATAACTGGACGCCGCGGGCGATAGAAATTCAAAATCGCCAGGCGCTTTTAAATTATAAAAAGAATCCCCAGGCCGCGCTCGATTTGATTCGCCAACGGTTGAATTTACAGTTTAACCATCAGCGGGAACTCCTTAATCAAAAGCCGCAACTTCCCACCGCGCTCGATCCAAAATCCATTAGCCGCGACACGCTGCGCGCGCTGGCGCTACAGCAGTTTAGCAATACGCTGGAGGGGTTTGAGGATAGTGCCCTGGAATGGCTGGCCACGGACGAGCTGAATCCCGATCAACGGCGGCAACTGCTCGCCCGGCTGAGCCGGCCCGACTATCCCGACCTGGCAAAAATGGTGGTGGATGACCTGAATCACCGCGATAGCGGCGGCTTTGGCCAGTTTGCCATTCATGACCAGTTGCTACTGAGCCAACTGGAAGAAGTGCTAAAGCTCAAGCCCGATTTGCGCAACAATGGCCGCTTTGTGAATGCCATGCTGGTCCGGCTGGCCCCGGACAATGACACAAACTGGCGGCAAAACCGGGCCGAGCTACGGGCGTATTTAAATCGCCTGCGGGAATACGCCGCGACGCTGGATAGCGTGCATAACTCGCTCAAGGCGCATGTCCTGTACCACCTGTTGTTGTTGGATCAAAAAGAAGGAAAATTTGACCGCGCGTTGTTTGTGGAGTATTTGCAACTCCCCAAAAACGCCGTTTATATCGAACCAAAGTACCTGGAGCCCCTGGAACGTCGCGAGCGGCAGGCCAACCTCCAGGCCGATTACACGCCGCTGACACAGTTGCCGGTCGTGGGAAATGACGAACCGCTCGTTCGCAGCCTGTTTTTGGCGTACTTTGTGGAAGCGGAAGATTTTGCCGAATTTAAGCCCCTGGTGCGCGAGGATTACCTGCGGCAGCTCTTTGCCGAGGCCAAGATTGTCAATGGCGTGGGTGACGCCGAACGTTGGTACGCGCTGCTGCCGCCGGAACAAGCGCGGCAACTGCGGGAGCGGATCGATCTGGACTTTGCCCCGACCAACCAGACCGAGTTTGCCGTGGATGAGCCGGTTGCCTTGGACCTGTACGTCAAGAACGTCGGCACGCTGATTGTCAAAGTGTTTGAGATCAACACCGACAGTTATTACCGGCAACAATTGTCGGAAATCGGCACCGATATCAACCTGGACGGCTTGGTGGCCAACTCGGAACAAACGCTAACCTATGCCGATCCCGCCGTTCGCCGCGTCAAACGCCACTTTGAATTTCCCCAGCTAAAGCAGCGGGGCGTGTATGTGATTGACTTTATCGGCAATGGGCGGGCCAGCCGGGCGCTTATTCGCAAGGGAAAGCTGCAATTTATCAGCCGTCAAAGCGTGGCGGGGCAGATTTTTACCATCCTGGACGAGCAAAATCAAATTGTTCCCAACGCCACGATTTGGCATGGCGGCACGTTGTATACCGCGAATGATAAACAGGAAATTGTCTTGCCGTTTAGCAACCAAACAGGGCGGCAGCCACTGATTTTATCCGCGAACGGCTTTTCCACGCTAGAGTATTTTGAACATGCCGCCGAGGCGTATTCACTGAACGCGGGATTTTATGTCGATCGCGAGGAACTCCTTAGCCGCCGCGAGGCCCAACTGCTGGTTCGGCCCCGCTTGTCGCTCAATGGCACGCCGGTCACGGGCAAAGTGCTGGAGGAACCGATCCTCACGATTGTTTCCACTGATTTGGATAACGTCGTTTCAACCAAGGTGATCACCGACCTCAAGTTTCTCGATGACCGCGAGATTACCGTCCCATTTTTGGTCCCCCAGCGCTTGGCCAGTGTGCGGTTTGTGCTGCAAGCCAAAGCGCAGGTCCACAGCCAAAATCAAAAGACCAACTTTGCCGCCGAGCAAACCTTTGCCATTAACGAAATTGACCGGACCGAAAAGACCGAGGCCCTGCACTTTATCAAATCCGAAAAGAACTACTTTTTAGAACTGCTGGGGAAGACGGGCGAAAACAAGGCCGACCGCGCGGTGCAAATTTCGCTAAAACTGCACGACTTTAAGCAACCGGTCAATCTGACGCTGCAAACCGATGCGGGGGGCCGGATCTCGCTGGGACCGCTTCCCGGTGTGCAATATGTCACCGCCACCGGTCCCCAGGGACAGACCCAGGGGTGGCCGCTGTTGGTCGATGGGCATAGTTACCCCGCGAATTTGCATGGTGGCACAACCGCGCCGTTGCAGCTTCCCTATCCCGCTCCGGGGGAAGAACTGGACCGCGGCGACCTGACACTGTTGGAACTGCGCGGCGACCGCTATGTCGTCGACCGGTTTGAGCATCTGTCCCGCCAGCCGGGATTGTTAATCATTAGCAAGCTCCCGCCGGGGGATTACCGACTTTGGATTCGCTCGCAAAAAGCGACTATGGACGTGCGCATCACCGCCGGAAAACAACAGCAACACTATGTGCTGGGTAACTCGCGCAAGCTGCAAGTCATCAACCCCCAGCCGCTTAGTTTGCCGCCAATTGCGGTGGAAGGCGAAAAAATTAAAATTACCCTAGTCAATAATAGCCCCGTCGCGCGGGTGCATGTGCTGGCCAATCGGTACCAACCCCGCTTTTTGGCCTATGAGTATCTGTTTGCCCGCAGTCGCGAGCCGGGACTGATCTTTACGCCGCGGGTCCAATCCCAATATATCGAGGGGCGGGACATCGGCGACGAGTTCCGCTACATCATCGAGCGCCGCTTTTCCCAAAAGTTTCCCGGCAATATGCTGGAACGCCCCAGCCTGCTCCTGAACCCCTGGGCGGTGCGGAGTACCGAAACCGCCCAGCAGGAAGCGCTGGACGGGACGCAGTTTGGGGGGGTGGCGGGGGACGCGGCCGCTATGGCAAAGGCAATGGAAGTCCAGCAGGCTGGAGGCTCTGCAATGGCTGGCAACGCCGACTTTGCCAATCTGAATTTTCTTGCTAATACATCGCTCGTGCTCGTCAATCTGGAAGCAAATGAGCAGGGAGTGATCGAAATCGACCGTAAGGATTTGGGCAATCACCAGGACATTTTTATCCTGGCGATCGATCCGCAAAACACGGCAGTTCGTCGGATCACCCTGCCAGCGAAAAAAGCACAGTTTCTGGACTTGCGGCTGGCCAAGACGCTCGATCCCGCCAAACATTTTATGAGGCAGCAGCGGATCAATATCTTGCAGGCGAACGAGCAATTTGGCATCGAGGATGTGACCAGCAGCCGGTTTGAGCTGTATGACACGCTGCCGAAGGTGCAGTTGCTGTATGGAGCACTGAATGGCGATCCCAAATTCGCCGAGTTCTCATTTCTGAGGAATTGGCCCAATCTGAAGGACGAGGAAAAGCGGGACTTTTATCACAAGTACGCCTGTCATGAGCTGCACTTGTTTATATACAGAAAAGATCCGGATTTTTTTAAGAATGTCCTTTTGCCATACTTGGGAAATAAAAAAGAAAAGCAACTGCTGGACCGCTGGCTCTTATCGGCGGATCTGGCGGAGGACCTGCAACCGTGGGAATTTGAGCGGTCCAATACGCTGGAGCGGCTGTTGGTCGCCAATCGCGTGAAAGCAGCGAGTGGGCCTATCAAACGCCTGGTGCGGGATCAATTTTCGCTGTTGGCCATTGACCGCAATCGGCAGAGCTTGCTATTTGAAACAGCGATCAAGGGGAGCGCGCTGGAGACTGGCGACAGCCTGGGAATCCGCAAAGCAATTTTGCAGGAAGAGGCGAAAGCGGATAAATTTTTAGAACGCGCCGCCGACATGCCCGCTGGAGCCACCTATGCGTTTAACGCACCGGGAGCACCCGCGCCGCCAGCCCCTTTGGCGGCGGCCATCGCGGCCGCCGAGCCAAAACTAGAAAGCGCCGAAAAACTCCGCGAGGAGAGCAGTGGCAAGAAGCAAGCCGAAATGCAGCGCCGTGGGGCCTTCCGCACTAAAGATGGCAAAGGGGACAGCGATGGGGTGAATTTCTTTGCCGATGACCGCGCTTTGGGCAAAAGCGTGGAACAGTATTACCGTAAGCTAGATAAAACAATGGAATGGGCGGAGAGCAACTATTACCGCCTGACCATTGATCAGCAGACTGCGGGCCTGATCAGCGTAAACCCATTTTGGAATTCCGTGGCGGAGGCGGATCTCAACCAGCCGTTCCAATCCACTCAATTGGCCGAGGCGACCCGCAATTTGCACGAGATGCTGACCGCGCTCGCGCTACTGGACATTCCGCATACCGCGGGCAAGCACGAGGTCAAATTCGACGGGCCAAAGATGAGCCTGACGGCCGCTTCGCCCATAGTGGTCTATCACGAACAAATTCTACCCGCCGACAAAGTAGCCGAGCGTGCCCCGATTTTGGTCAGCGAGAACTTTTTCCGCCATGGCGAGCGCTTTCGCCAGGAAAATGGCGAAACGTTTGACAAATTTATCAGCGAGGAATTTTTGGTCGATGTGGTGTACGGGTGCAGCATCGTGGTGACGAATCCCACTTCATCGCGCAAGAAAGTCAGCGTGCTCATGCAAATCCCCGCCGGTTCGCTGCCGGTGCTGGGGGGACAGGCGACCAAAAGCGTGCCGCTGGACCTGGAACCGTATCACACGCAAACGCTGGAATACTTTTTCTATTTTCCGGTGGCGGGCAAGTTTGCCCACTATCCCGTGCAAGTTGCGTCCGCCCAGGCCGCCGCGCCTGCGCCGGCTGAAGCCCCCCGTGGTGAAAAAGACGAGGGTGAAAAAGAAGCCGCAGAAAAAGCCCCCGCGGCCGCCGTCAACGAAGTGCTCGCCTTTGCCCAGCCGTTTACATTTAATGTGGTGCGGGAACTGACAAATGTGGACCAACAGTCCTGGGACTATATCTCGCAGCATGGATCCAACGACGACGTCCTGGCGTTCCTCAAGCGCGAGAACGTGCTGCGGGTTAATCTGGACCGGATCGCCTGGCGCGTGCAGGATAAGGAATTTTTTAACAGCGTGCTGGCGCTGCTTTCCGCGCGGCATATTTATCACCACACCTTGTGGTCGTATGGCGTGTTGCATAACGATCCGGCCAGCATCCGCCAGTTTTTGCAGTTTGCGGGGGATTTTGTCGCCCAGACCGGCGATTGGCTGGATAGCCCGCTCCTTACCATTGACCCTGTCACTCGCCGCGCATTTGAACAACTCGACTACATGCCGCTGGTCAACGCGCGGGTGGGCCAACTGGGCCGCACGCGGCAAATTCTGAATGACCGGTTTTTTACGCAGTATAATAAACTGCTAAAGATTCTGTCCTATCGCCGCACGCTAAATGATACCGAGCGGATGGTGGTTATCTACTATCTGCTCTTGCAGGACCGCGTGGCCGAATCGCTGGATTTCTTTGAAAAGGTCAATCCCGAACAGTTGCCCACCCGCCTGCAGTACGATTACTTTGCCGCGTATCTCAGTTTTAGCCAGAGCGACCCCGATACCGCCCGCAAAATCGCCGCCAAGTACGCCGAATATCCGGTCAACCGCTGGCGCACGGCGTTTCAAAACGTCATCAATCAAGCCGATGAGATCGCCCAGCCCGCGGTCGCCATCGCTGATGAACAGAATCGCACCCAGGTGCAAACCGCCCAGGCGGCCCGCACGCCCAGCCTGGACTTTAAGATTGATAATCGCACGGTGCGGCTCAATCTGCAAAATGTTCCCCGGCTGCGGGTGAATTACTATCTGATGGACCTGGAGTTGCTGTTTAGCCGCAACCCGTTTGTGCAGGGAGAATCCCGGCAGTTCTCGTTCATTCAACCGAATTTGACCGAGACGATCGAAGTGCCCGAAGGGGCCACCAGCCATGAGTTTGCCGTACCCGAAAAGCTGGCAACTAGCAATATCCTGGTGGAAATTAGCGGCGCCGGAGTATCGCGCCAACAGGCGTATTATTCCAACTCGCTGCGGGCGACGGTAGTGGAAAACTTTGGCCAGGTGCGCGTCACGCGGGCCGACGCCGATAAACCCTTGCCCAAGGTATATGTCAAGGTTTACGCCCGGATGAAGGATGGCAATGTCCGGTTTTATAAAGATGGTTACACCGACCTGCGGGGCCGGTTTGACTATACATCGCTTTCCACCAATGAGCTGGACTTTGTGGACAAGTTTTCGCTCTTGATCATGAGCGAGGACTTTGGCGCGGTGGTGCGGGAGGCAAGTCCCCCGCAACGGTAGCGAAAGAGGGGAACTTGTAGCGGAACTTGCAAAAGTTCTGGGTGGAGAACGTAGCGGAACTTGCAAAAGTACCGGGCGTGGTTCAACGAGAGCTTTGGAATTCTGGCGAATTCCGCTACACATTCAATTTGGAATTCTAGTGAATTCCGCTACGCGTTAACTTCGGAATTCTGGTGAATTCCGCCACGCGTTGACTTCGGAATTCTAGCGAATTTTGCTACGAGAAAAATTCGTAATTCGTAATTGATTACGCCACTTCCGCCAGGCCCAGACCATGCCATGCGGAATCAATCAGCGTGGGGTCGATGCTGCGCAGGTTTGATCCCGCTCCCGCTAGCAAGGCCAGATTAGCCAACTGGGTTACCCGTCGCGGTACGCCATGGCTC
>JANRLT010000033.1 GCA_033762255.1 Pirellulales bacterium
CACCGGCCCCTCGAGGTAGGCCCCTTTAAGCTCAAACTGCCCCGCCACTTCGCCACATTTCCAGTCCGGCTGGCCGCTATCGCGCAATAAAAACTCCAGCGCGGTCTCGCCGGGGATAAACGGATCATGCTGGCGCAGGTACCCCAGCCGCAGCTTGGGATGGCGAATGATTTCCCCTTTGTCCAACTCCTCCTCGCCGAGCAAGATTTTTAACAGCGTACTTTTGCCCGCGCCGTTCCGCCCGACAAAGCCCACTTTTTCATCATCGGTGATCGTCGCCTCCGCTCCGTCCAGGAGAATCTGATCGCCGTAACTTTTGTGGGCGTTTTTGATTTGTAACAGCACGGCCATGCGGAAAGCTGCCTGGGGGGTGTGATAAACGTAGTAAAGGCTTTTGCCCGTAGTAAAATACCGTGTAATTTTACCTAAATATGGCTATTTTGGCTATGCATCTGGGCGAACGGCCCCAAAACATCCCAGCCTATGGCAAGCGCAGCGTCTAGCTAGATTAACGAAAAAAACAATTACAAGGTCCAACGGCCCGCAAAAGGTTTCCGGATGCCTTAAATCGACTCTTGGAGGGAATCGCTGGATCGCGGTAGCATGAAGATTATTATGCGAGAAAGTAGGTTGGTTAAGCGAAATTTTGACTTGGTTTGCTAATAACAGGATTGAAAATGCTATGGGCAAGAATCCAATTATGAAGTCCTTACATTTTCAAAAGTACGAAAAATCCAGTTTCACGCAGATAGTCTTCTTTTGATTTTATGAACACGAATACCACAACATCCATAGCATTATTAATAAACGCATGTGCGAGGTAGTTGTTACCCAGCGTTTCTTGCATGATTTTTGATTCAAGTTTGCCACAGTAACGGCCCGCTTTAAAATCCCACAGCAGAATTTCCCGATCATCTGTCACCAACAACATTCGATTGCCCGACACAAACATTTTATAGCCACTCAAAGAATCGAAATCCTTCGGTAATTTATTATTCCGATCACTAGAGATAATTGATACCCTGCTGTTCTCTCGCGTCATAACTAGCGTGCCATCATCCGAAAGTCCCGAGATGTACTCCTCTAATCGCAAATTATCCACCGTGCTTTCCATGCCGGTTTCAAAGTTAAAAAGTTGGGCTTCAGTTTGCGTGCTATCTTTTTGATACGCGCAGATTATGGCGGCGGAGGGCGAAAACCACGGCGCGGTCACAACCCAGTGGGGAATGTTTAACTTGGTGTAAAGACCGCTGCTAGCATCAATATCGTAACTGTTGCTTTCCGCCCAGCCATCGCGCGCTAACACGCGAAAACGTTCCCCGGGCAATGAAAAAACCTTGGTAATTCTAAAGTCATCCCGCTCGCCAAAAGACCGGCGGGAAACGAGTCTCCCGGCCCAGCAATCCCAGATAGCCAAGTCTACCCCATCATGATAAAGCTTGATGAGCGCATAACGATTACCGCTGGAAAACCATGCAAAAAATTCAGGGCAATCCATTGGCAACACGCCCACGAGCTTATCCTGCCTTCCGTAAACCAGGTTCGGCGTGCCTTCCAGTCCCTCGCTGTCCCGGGCAATAAATCCATCCCTGACATTATCGTAAATAAAACGCGATTTCTGTGTTGTCAATCCAGCAAGCTGGGGTTTTGGCACAGGTAGACGGATGACAGTAGCCTGGATGATAGGTATGGGCGTCTTTGGATCGACGGGGACATACTGAACAAGATCGGCTCTGTATCTGGGATTTTTGGGGACAACCGGAGGACTGGGAAAAGGATCATCAATGATTGGCTCGCCCGCTCTGCCGCTTTGACCAGTGAACAATGCCAATCCAAACAACAACGACAACACCACCAACCAGCGCAACATTCGCGATGGCAAGATTTGCTCGGCGAAATGCGTGAATCTTTTCGATTTAGGACTAAAATCCCGCATGCTTAAGTACTTGGATAGCTTATCAACAGGACTGAGTAAAGTTCCATAGGGTGGAACAAGCAGCAAATACGTTAGCTATTGGTTTATGGATGCCTGCGCTGTCCCACCTTTTGTTGCTATTCACTATCTGGAAAATCGCCCAGGTGGGACTGGGCGAAAATGGCATTCCGCGACGGCGGCTGGCCCCACCCTACGATCTTTGTTCCTGCGCCACGCAGCGATAACACGCTACTTCGGCAACTCGGTGCTGTTCGGCAACGGAGTTGCCTCCTACATGCTGCTGTTTGCCCACGGAGTTGCCTCCTACCAAATACCAGCCTACTTCTTCGGCAACAGAGTTGCCTCCTACAAACAAAATTCTTCGGCGACAGAGTCGCACCACCAAATACCTGCCACCAAAATACCAACCCGCCTCTTCGGCGACGGACTCGCCTCCTACAAAACCTACACCAGCGACTGCGCCGCGGCCACGATCCCGTCCGTCGTGATGCCAAAGTTCTTGTACAGTGTCCCCGCCGGAGCGGAGGCCCCGTAACCGTTCATCCCGATAAAAATCCCGCGGCTGCCGAGATACCGCTCCCAACCAAATTTGCAGCCCGCCTCGCACGCCACCCGTGCGGTCACCGCGGCGGGAAGCACGCTCTCTTTATACTCCGCCGATTGCGCCTCAAAGAGTTCCCAACTGGGCATGCTGACCACCCGCGCTGCCACGCCCGCCGCAGCCAGTTTCTCATACGCTTCCACGCACAAGCTAAGCTCGCTCCCCGTGCCAATAAGGATCACACTGGGCAGGCCATTCGCCGTTTGGGCCACCTGCGGCGCGTCGGCCAACACATACGCTCCCCGCGCGGTCCCCGCGGCGCTGGCGTATTTCGTCCGATCCAGCGTCGGCAGGTTTTGCCGCGTCAATACAAATAGCGTGGGCCGGTCCTTGATCGGCATGATCGTCCGCCAGGCGGCGGAAACCTCGTTCGCGTCGCCGGGGCGGAGCACGATCAGGTTGGGAATCGCCCGCGCGGCGGCCAGGTGCTCGATCGGCTGGTGGGTGGGGCCGTCCTCACCCACGCCGATCGAATCATGCGTAAAGATATAAATCACCGGCAGTTTGCCCAGCGCGCTGAGCCGCACGCTTGGTTTGCAGTAATCAAAAAAGACAAAGAACGTCGCGCCGTAGGGACGGACCTTGCACAGGGCCATGCCGTTCAGAGCAGCGGCCATGGCATGTTCGCGAATGCCAAAGTGAAAATTTCGCCCGCCATAGTTATGAGCGTCAAAGTCTCCGCCATTGCCGTCAAACGTCAACAGCGTCATGGTGGAGGGGGCCAGATCGGCCGAACCGCCAATCAACCACGGCACCTGCCGCGCCACGGCGTTCAGTACCTTGCCGCCACTCACGCGGGTGGCCAGTCCCTTGGCATCGGCGACAAATTCAGGAATTTCGCTCGCCCAATTTGCGGGCAATTCCCCGCGGTCAATCATCTGCCATTCCGCCGCGGCTTCGGGATATTTGCGCGTGTAATCGGCAAATTGATTTTGCCACGTGGCATGCAGGCGTTCGCCCCGGGCCTGCACCCCCTGGCGAAAATGCTCACGCACTTCGTCGGGAACCAGAAATGTCTGGTCGTCCGGCCAGCCATAGGCTTGCTTGGTCAGTTTGACTTCATCCGGACCCAGCGGCGCGCCATGCGCGCCATGCGTGTTGGCCTTATTCGGTGAGCCATAGCCAATAACCGAGCGCACGATAATGAGCGTGGGCTTATTCTGGCAGGAGTGAAACGACCGGTACGCACCGGCCAGGGCGTCCAGGTCATTGGCGTCAGCCACATGCACCACATTCCAGCCCAGCCCCTCGAATCGGCGGCCGACATCCTCGGAAAAAGCCAGGTCGGTTTCTCCCTCGATTGTGATCTTGTTATCGTCATAAATCCAACACAGATTATCCAGCCGCAAATGCCCCGCCAGACTGGCGGCCTCGCAGGCGACCCCTTCCATCAAATCGCCATCACTGCAAATCACGTACACGTTATAGTCAAACAGCCTAAAACCAGGCCGATTGAACCGCGCGCCTAGCCACCGCGAGGCAATCGCCATCCCCACGCTGTTGCCGCAGCCCTGGCCGAGGGGTCCGGTGGTGGTCTCTACCCCGGAGGTTTCATAATGTTCGGGATGGCCCGGGCAGCGGCTGTGCCACTGACGAAAATTCTTCACATGTTCAATAGGGCAAGCCAGTTCCCCCGTCGGCTGGCCAGCGGCGTCCAACTGCCGCACTTCGGCCAGATGCAGCATCGAATACAACAGCATCGACGCATGCCCACAGGAAAGCACAAACCGGTCGCGCGCGGGCCAATTAGGGGCGGCGGGGTCGTAGCGCATCTCGTTTTGCCACAGGGTATACGCCACGGGAGCTAGGGCCATCGGCGTGCCGGGATGGCCGGAATTTGCCGCCTGGACGCCATCCATGGACAACGTCCGAATCGTGTTAATCGCCAGTTGCTCGATACTGGGCCGGGAGGGAGTGGAACTGACAGCGGCGGAAGAAAGGGTGGTCGACATCGAAGATTCAAGAGTGGGCGACTGCAAAGTCGCGGGGGATAAGGGAGTGGATTTTTGATCAACAAGATTGACGGCAACTGCGGGCAATTTTTTGCCAATTCGGAGGTTGGTGGTGGAGGAGGCCACGTGTAAGTGGCGGGCTGGCGTCAGCTTTTTTGGCAGCTTGTTTTTAGATCTCGTGCCAGGCGGTTTAGCGGCCATTTTTCGCCCCCGGGTCGTCGGGAGGGACGATTTTTGTTGAATAGTTGTCTTTGGCCCGGAAAGTCCCCCACTGGCTTTTGTTGGACTTCCTCGACCCGCCACATCAGCCCGAGGCCCGGGGAGAATTTGTTTTTTTGCTGAGCCAGCGGCTGTTTTCTTCCCCCGGAGCGTGCTGGACCGGGACTCTCGTACCTGTTTTTTTGACTTCGGTAGGATTTTGGCTGTTTTGCCGGTCCGCTGGGATTTGCCGCGGGAGGCCGATGGGGGGGGATTTTCTCCCTGCGGATCAAATAAAAATAGTTGTGTTTCGGCGGACTTGGCGCGAGCAAAGGGGGATCCCGGGCGATTATTTTCCGCTCGTACGCGGGGTAGGGTTGGGGAGGGGAAGGCCGCCAGGCTCTTTCGAGCATTGCCCAGGCTGGTCCGTGAATTGCCAGCAGCTAAGGGGGTGATTTTTTTGGAAAGCGGTCGTTGCGCTTTTTTGGCTGATTGAGCGGGATTTTTTGTGGAATGTTTGTTAGCACCGGACGTCGATACCAGCGCGCGTACCCCGGGGAGCGTGGACCGTGTTTTTTCCGCTGTACCTGGTTGTCCCGATTTTTGTTTGCGTGCCATAACGCGGTTCCACAAAAACAGTTGATCGATGCCAGTTGAGTTTAAATTTACCCGGCCAAATAATCAATTGGCGGCAAAAAACTGCCCCGCCGACCTCCTCTCCGTTAATTTAAAACGGGTTGGGTAACATACAGCATTCAAACCATCAATTAACCTTGTGAGCATCTTACCCGAAGTTAAAAGATTTCTTGCCGAATTGCCGTGGATTTTGGGGGCAGCCAGGGGCGGGAATTGGCCTTTTTGGGCTAAATTTGGCATAATGTCCGCCTCCGGGGGGCGTTTTGGCCAATTCATTTTTGGGGGAGTCTGTTGTATGCTGTGTCACATATCCGCTGCGAGATTGCCGTTGGCCCGTAAAATTTCATTGCTTTTTACATTACTGTGCGCTTTCCTGACGGGAAATTTGTTCCATATGCCTACATCCGCCGCCGAGCGCTGGGTCTGGTTTGGTACGTACACCGGTGACACCAGCGAGGGAATTTATGTCAGCCGCTTTGATGACGCCACGGGCAAACTGAGCGAACCAAAACTCGCGGCCAAGATCGCCAGTCCGTCGTTTTTAGCCCTGCACCCCAATGGCAAATACTTGTACGCGGTCCAGGAACTGGATCAATACAAAGGGGAAAACAGCGGCGCAATCAACGCCTTTGCCATTCATGATGACGGCACGCTGAAGCCCTTGAATGAAGTGACATCCAAGGGAGCGGCCCCCTGCCAAATCAGCGTCGACAAAACCGGCGGGACGCTGGTCGCGGCTAACTATACCGGCGGCAGTGTGATCGCCTACAAATTGTTGCCGGATGGCTCGATCGGGCCGGAAAGCTCGTTTCACCAGCACGCGGGATCCAGTGTCAACCCCGATCGCCAAAAAGAACCACACGCCCATTGCGCGCGGTTGAGTCGCGATCAGCGATATGTTCTGGCCTGTGATCTAGGCATGGACCAGGTGCTGGTGTATGAACTGGACGCGGCCGCGGGAAAGCTGACACCCCACCCAGATAAGTCGCTTTCTGTCTCTCCCGGCAGTGGACCGCGTCATTTGGCCTTTCATCCCCATGGCAAAAAGCTGTATATCCTGAACGAACTCCTTTGCACGGTGACCACTTTTGACTGGGACGCGGCGACGGCAACCGGCAAAGAGCAAGGCGTGGTCAGCACCCTGCCCGCGGGGGAACAGCGTAAAAATTACATGAGCACGGCGGAGATTGTCGCCCATCCGAATGGCAAATTTTTATATGCGTCGAACCGGGGCCATGACACAATCGCCGTGTATGCCCTGGATGAAACGGGCGTGCCAAAACTGATCCAAAACGCCCTGACAGGGGGGAAGACACCCCGTAACTTTAACATCGATTCCAGTGGCAAATGGCTCTTGGCGGCAAACCAGGATTCGCAAAGCGTGGTGGTCTTTGCCATTGATCCCGCAAACGGCAAGCTGAGCGAGACGGACAACCGCGTGACCGTGGATAAGCCGGTGTGCGTGGTGTTTGGGAATTAATTGCAAATTACGAATTTTTAAAAGATAGTTTCCGTTGGGTGCCGGGGGCGACGTGCGCAGCACTGCCCCCGATCTAGGCCTAGAAACACTCCATTCGGACAAATTGTGCGGCTTAACCCGGTTGATGACTATCCCGCATCCCTTGGTGTTAATTCCGTAGTATGTTGTCACTCGATGAGTGTTTCCTTTTAGCAGCATTTGCCTGCGCCAACCCGCGCCGGGTAAAATTCTTTGACGCGAAATTTGACTCGGTCGTTTTTTGACCTACGGTTTGAATTGGGTGCGGAATTTCCTGTTCTGGATCATCCGACTTGGTTGTCCCGGCGCGATAAAACGTACCGTGAACAACACCCAACTTATCTTGTCCGGGGCAGATTACCGCCAAAGGGAGTCAGCCATGCCCGCTTGTCGTCGGGATTGCCGGACTGTGTTGTGTTTCCAGCCTTGCCAATGGGGAATCACTGCTCCGCGACAAAAGCTGTTCCCGGGGATATTGCTGGGCCTATTGTGTTGGGGGGCCTGGCTGTCACTATCCCCGCCGTGCCAATCCTCGGAGCCAGCGGTCAATGTCACCATGATTGAGGAGGATTGGGAGTTGGTGGTGCATAACCCCGACCCCAATATCACCGCTCCACAAATCTCCTGCGTGATGTCCACGGACGGCACACTGGACCATCTGCATGCCGTGCTGGAGTTAAACTGCCATAGTCAACCCGAATTTTCCCCTGGCGGCATTCAACTGCAAGTATGGAACGGAGATCAGCTCGTCGCGGTTCAAAACCACTCCAACCGCGGGGCTTTGGCCAATAATTCAGAAACGATTCGCTGGACGATGCGAATGAAATTGCATGATGACAACGTGACGTGGTCGGTCAGGGACGTGACTTCCCAGACGTGGGGGGATTTTAGCTCAGGACTGTCGGTCTCGGCGGAAGCCGGCCAAAATCACCTCAACAATTATTCCGCGGCGCATTCCCAAGCCAAATCCGGCATCGGGTTCGCGTCGAATCGCGTGCATTCGCTAAAAATCACGCGCGTCCGGCGTTACGCGGGGACCACCCTGGTGGACGAGCAATCCCAGCCGTTGATTGTGCACGAACAGGAATGATCACACCCCTGGGCTCCCTCGCGAAACCCAGGGAGCCGCGCGAAAACTTCTTGCCAACTGTCAATTGTTAACTTTCCCAGGGGCCGCGCTGCGTTAGACTCATTACTTTTCACTAGGATTTTTTGTCATGACCGCGACCTATCCACGGGTTAACGAAGAATTGCTGGATCGCGACCCGCCGCTTTCGCTACATCAACGCTTGTCCCGCGTCCACCCGTATCGGCAACTGAGCCAGCATGCCAAACGCGCAGGCAACGTGATGATGCTGACGTTGTTTTTGCTGGTGGGTCTCTTGGGATGCGTGGCGTTTGCCGTCGATTTGGGGTATTTGTCGATGGCCCGCACGGAATTGCAACGCACCGCGGATGCGGCCGCCCTGGCGGCGGGATGGGATTTATTAAACAACAACGCCGTCAAATTTGACTTTGACATGCAGGCGGAAATCACCGCCGCCCGCGCCCAGGCCCAATCCTATTCCTTGTTGAACACGGTTTGCAACACCGGCCCGTCCCTGGATGCGAACACTTCCAACAGTCAATCCGGCGATATCGTGATAGGATATTTATCCAACCCGTCCGATCCCGCCTGCGCGTGGAGTTTTAATAACTCCCAGCTATTTAACGCCGTGCAGGTCACGGTGAATCGCGGCATCAACCAAAACGGCGAAGTGCCGTTGTTTTTCTCGCGGATTTGGGGACTCACGGGACAAACCATGTCCGCCACCGCCACGGCCGCGCTCAACAATAACTTTGGCGGATTTGAGATCTCTAGCGGGGGCGGGGGAAATCTACAAATCCTCCCCTTTGCCCTGGATGAAGTGACCTGGAATGCGCTAATGAACGGAAACGGCAGCGACAATTATTCTTACGACCCAGCCACGGGCAATGTTACCAGCGGATCCGATGGCGTGCTGGAAGTCAACCTCTACCCACAAGGAACCGGTTCGCCCGGTAATCGCGGCACGGTCGATATCGGCGGCGGAAACAACAGCACCAATGACATCGCCCGCCAAATTGTCGATGGCATCAGCCCCGCGGATCTGGAAGCCCTGGGCAAACCCCTCAAACTAAACGAATCCGGCGAATTGACCCTCAACGGCGACACGGGCATTAGCGCGGGCGTCAAAGACGAGCTGGCCAGCATTATTGGCCAGCCCCGGATCATTCCGATCTTTCGCACGGTGGTCGGCCCGGGAAATAACGCCACCTACACCATCGTAAAGTTTGCGGGCGTGCGTCTATTGAATGTCAAGCTGACGGGGAGCATGTCCAGCAAAAAAGTCATGATTCAACCCGCGCGCCTGGTCGTCAAAGGGGGCATCCCCAGCACCACCCAAGGGACAAGCTATTTTCTGTACTCGCCGGTGCGGCTGGTACGGTAGGTAGTGGGAGAGAGCTTGATTGGTAGGCGAAGCGCGGGAGCGGAGGGGCAGGGGTGCGGAGGGGCGGGGGAGCGGGGGAGCGGGGGGAGGGGGCACGTGCGCAGCACTGGCCCCGCTGAAAGTGCGGACTGTGTGTAACAGTGTACTAGACATCTCGTGCAGTGGTTCTCAGATAAATAAATGGCGGCGTAAGTATCTCGGTCACCATAACTCTTTACTGGAAATCGTATTTAACACAAATACACCTCTAGAAGTACATGGTTTAGCTCGGCTGTCGTAGTAATTAGTGTCATCATGTTCGGCTTCGAGCTTGAACACAATCGTGGTACCACGAATTTCAGTGACCGTGAATTTTAAATTCACGAATTGAGGATGAAAGCCAAAATAAGCACTAGCAGTTGGAGTTAGTTCCAAAGTAAGTTCTTCTTCATCGAACTCTGCTTCATCGATTAGCAAACCTCCCTCACATGCAAAGCAGCTTCCAACCATAAGACTTCCATTTATGGAACAATGACGTATTTGAAACCATGCAATATCCGGATAGCTATCAGAGTCTATGTTTTTACATTTAGCGAAAATAGATAGATAGTTGTCATCAATGCAATATCCTCCCTTTACAAGTTTAAACGTCAACACACCATCTTGATGCAACATTTCAAGAGTGTTTTCTTGCATTGAGACAACTCCTACTCACTGTATTAATTTTTCCATTTGTAATTTGTAATTGATCCTCACTCCACGTACGCAAACTCATTCAAATTGAGGATCACCCGGCAAAGTTCCTCGAGCGACCGCTCCGCCAGTAGCTTTTCGCAAATTGCCAGTTCCGCCGCGTCCGCCTCGCGTTGCAAGGCCAGTGAAAACGCTGTTTGAATCTGCCGGATAGTATCGGGGCGTCCTGGTTCGCTATTGGTCGTCTCCTCCGCCACCCGCCGGGCAAAGGCCCGCGCCGCCTCCACCGCCAACGGGCTATTTAACAGGCTGAACGCTTGTGTCGGCACCGTCGAAACATTGCGCCGCGCGCAAGAGACACTATTATCCGGCAAGTCCAACACTTCCATTAGCGGTACTCGCACGGTTCGCTTTTGAATGAGAAACACGCTCCGCGCCCCTTGCTCCGCCGCTGGCGAGGGATACCACCCCTTGGTCTTCTCCGCATTGTCGTCCAAAAACGCCGGATTCGCTTCCAGCACTTCTGTGGGCAAGTCCGGCCACACCGGAGCTCCCCCGGTTTTATCCGTTAGCAGACCGCTGGTTTGCAACAGGGCGTCCCGCAGTTGCTCGGCCGTCAATCGCCGCGGATTACGCAGGGGATACGCCGCTTCTCCATAAGTGGATGTCTGACAATAGGTTGCGCTGGTGGCTATGTGACGCACCAGTTGTTTCACCGACCAATTTTCCTTTATAAAACGGTCGGCTAGGTAATCTAATAGCTCTTGATCAACCGGCCGCGATCCCGCCAGTCCAAAATCGTTGGGCGTGGCCACCAGCGGCTGCCCCAGCATTTGCAGCCAGACACGATTGACCATCACCCGTGCGGTGAGGGGATTTGTGGGGGAGGCGATCCAATTCGCCAGGGCCAGCCGCCTGCCGGTAGTACGCCCATGAGCCGGAGTGGAAATGCTGGCGGGTTGGGGATCTAGAACGGAAATAAATCCCGGTTGCACAGCGGCCTGGGGCGATATGTGGTCGCCGTTGGCCAGGACATGCAGCGTGGGGACTTCCGCCGGTTGATCCGTCATGAGCAGGCCCAACGTGGGCTGGAGTCGTTCACTATCAATCGCGGCAATTTTTTCCCGTGTGGCGGCCAATGCCGCCTCGCGGGTGGCTTTGGCCGAGTCGGTTTCTCCTTCGGGAGCTTTTTCGTGCTTGGTCAGTTCGTCCCGCAAAGGCTGCAGGCGTTCGTCCAGGGCGGCGTTGTGCTGATTTTGCGCGTCTTGTTCCGCGGCCAGGTCCAACGGCAGGTCGTCGGCAAATTTGACCGCGGCAAAGAATGACCGCAGGCGGTAATGGTCGGCATGCAAGAGCGGATCGTATTTGTGGTCGTGGCAGCGGCAACAACTAAGGGTCAGACCCAGAAACGCGCTGCCGGTGGTCTCGGTCAGGTCGGCTAATAACTCGGCCCGGCTGCGGTCTTGTTCATTAAACAGCGGCGCGGCATTGTCAAAGGGGCCTAATCGCAGATAGCCCGTCGCCAAGAGAAAATCTTGTTCGGCGGGGGATTGCGGCGGACCAGCCAGCAGTTCGTCCCCGGCAAGCTGCTCGCGGATGAATTGATCGTACGGTTTATCAGCGTTAAAAGAGCGGATCACATAATCACGATAGCGCCACGCCTGGGGGCGAAATTCGTCCCAGTCAAAACCGTTACTGTCGCTATAACGAACCACATCCAGCCACATACGGGCAAAATGCTCGCCATAGCGGGGACTGGACAGTAAATCATCGACCAGAGCCTCGCACACTTGTCTAGTTGCGACAGAATCCTGTTTGGCTGACTGGTCCGCCTGCTCAAATTTCTCCATCCATCCACGCAGTTGCTCCGGCGTGGGAGGCAATCCCGTTAGATCTAAATAGAGTCGCCGGATCAACGTGCGGGCGTCGGCCCGTGGCGGGGGAGGAATTTTTTGTTCGACCAGTCGCGTAAAAGTCCATTGATCGATGTCGTTAACGATCCAGGGATTCACATGACGTGGCACGGGTTGCGGCAGAACTGGCTTTAAGGACCATAGATCGAGCCGTTCTCCCAAAAACCGCACCGTGACGGGATTTTGCGGATTTTCCAAGGCACTACCGGCTGTGGCCACAGCCTCGCCGGGCGAGGTAGCTTGCGCCGTATTTTGAGGATCCCCCTGCGGCATTGGGTTCCCGTTTTCCCGCACAACCTCTTCCGCCGGCCATGCCGCGCCATCCCTGATCCATTGTTCCAATAACGTGATTTCCTTAACCGATAACTTTTCCTTGGGCGGCATTTTTAGGTCCACGTTGGCGTGGTTGATCGCCGTAAGGAGCAGCGATTTTTCCACCGAACCAGGGACCACCGAGGGGCCGTTGTCTCCTCCCGCCAAAGCCGCGTCACGCGTATCCAGCCGCAACCCCCCTTCGGCTTTTTCCGCGCCGTGACAGGCAAAACACCGACTAGCCAAGAGCGGCCGCACCTGCTGGACAAACTGCCGCACTTGCGCGGGCGTGTAATCTTTTTCTTGGGGAACCTCCGAACTGGCCATGGAGGCGTTATTTGCAGAGTCGGCCGCCGGTTCGACCGCTGCGTCTTCAGCGATGGCCACCGCGAAAAGAAAAAGACCGCTACCGTAAAAAATCAGCAGTGCCAGCCAAAAATTGTATCCCAGGTGATGAAGATATTTGCTCATGCCAGCACCCCCGGAATAATTTTTGCGCTTCCCGCCACGCCGGTCAGCCGTTCGTCCCGGCCGCTGGTCGTAAAAAACAAATCGTCGCAGTGCAGGCCCAATGCCGCTAAAATGGTGGCGTGCAAATCGCGAAAATGGATTGGTTGGTCCACCGCCATGTAGCCCAGTTCGTCGGTCGCGCCGATCCGCTGGCCCGGCTTTACCCCGCCCCCTGCCATCCAAATGGTAAACCCCGCGGAATTATGGTTGCGGCCGTTGTTCCCCTGCATGAGCGGTGTGCGGCCAAATTCGCTGGCCCAGATCACCAGCGTCTCGTCCAAGAGGCCGCGCTGCGAGAGATCCTCGAGCAGGGCGGCCACGGGTTGATCGGTCCAGAGCGCGCGGGGCGTGTGGTTTTTTGTCAGGCTGTCATGCGCGTCCCAGCCATCCTTGTCCGGCATATCGTACAACTGGACAAAGCGCACGCCACGCTCGACCAACCGCCGGGCCAGCAGGCATTTGCGGCCAAAATTGCGGGTCCGTTCTTCGCCATGATCCAGGCCATAAGCGGTTTGCGTGGCGGCGGTTTCCTCGGCCAGGTTTCCCACCGCCAGCGCGCTGGCCTGCATGCGGTACGACAATTCATAACTGGCCAGCCGGGCGTCAAATTCGGTAAAGCCCTGCCGTGTCTGGCGATGACGCAAATTTAATTCGCGCAAGGCATCCAAACTGGCGCGCTGCCCCGGGGCAAATTCCTCCGGCGGCAAGAGGTCCAGCACCGGCGTCCCCTGGTCCCGCAGCCGGGTCGGCTGAAACGCCGCCGGCAAAAAACCATTGGTGTAATTATTCGCCCCGCCCAGCGGCCCCGCGTCAAACAGCACCACGTAACCGGGCAAGTCTTGATTTTCCGATCCCAAGCCATAGGTGGTCCAGCTACCCAGGCTTGCCTTTCCGGCGCGGACATCGCCCGTGTGCAACTGATAACTGGCGGGGGCGTGATTGTTAGAATCCGCCTGCAGGGAATGAATCAAGCAAAGTTTGTCCACATGTTTGGCCACATGGGGGAAAAGCTCGCTCACCCATAGGCCGCTTTGGCCATACTGGCTCCACTTGTAGGGGCTAGCCAACAGTTCTTCCTTGCAACCGTGGGTGACATTGGCAAATTTGGTCGCGGCGATGGCGGATTTAATGGAATCCGGCAGCGGCTGGCCGTTTAGCTTTTGCAACGTGGGCTTGTAATCAAACGTGTCGATCTGCGATGGCCCCCCGACCATAAAGAGAAAAATAACCGACTTGGCCCGTGGGTTAAAATGGGGCGGGCGGGGGGCATAGGGACGGAGCGGGTCGATGACGGGCTGCCGGGCGGCCCCGTGCGCGGGTGGGGTTGCGGTGCCCGCAGTGGTAGGTGTTCCGGTATCCGCCGCACGAACCTGGGCCGAGGCCAACGCCGAATACGCCAGCGCGCCAAAGCCACAGCCCAGGCGGGAAAGGAAATCGCGGCGGGAAGGGGGGAGCATAGAGAAAGGCATGGGGTTAAGGTTAAGCACGGCTTATCTTGAGGGGAGAATATTGATATTATCCAGGAAACTAAATTGACTTTAAAGAGCGATTTGTAAAAAATGGCTTGATTGCAGCATGAGGAAAAATCTTTTTTAGCCAAAATTCATGACAATAGCACTAAGCTCCACAAGCAAATATGCTTCTGAATCCGCCTTGCCTGGGGGAGTTGAACGCTATTTTGACACCCTTGTACTCATACTAAAACAGATTAGAGATAACGATTCTACATCCGAGGGGTTAGTGGATTGGATGATGCGGCAATTCCCACAAGTAACTAGCCGCTCCGCTATCAATTCCCAATTGTCCACACTCGCCAGACTAGAATTATGGACACAAGTACACGATATTTGCAAACTCACCCCGACTGGCACAGCGTTGTTATCAACATACGAAACGAATATAGCGAACGCACAACAAATGATCATCGACCTTAAATATTCCATTTGCTTGGGTTATGCCGAGTTATTGGAATGCTTGAGTAGCGGTCCTAAAAGTTCAGAGGAACTAAGTAATCATTTGACACAAACTTTAGATGTGAATTGGACTAGCCCAAATCAATCTAGCTTTCGCATGTATTGGCTAAGAAGCTTAGGGTGTGTGGAACGTGAAGGCACCGAATATCGCTTGACCGAAGCCGGTTTTAACGCTTACCGGCGATTGCAAGTCGCCAACGAAATCAGTGCCAACTGTAATTCAGTCCCTGCGAAAACTGAAATAGAACTACTGCACCCGCCGTATGGGCAATCAGTACAGGAATTAGCGGATCGGTTGCAGAGCATGGCCACGATCGGAGGTGATGGCCGGGATTTCGAGGTGGTAACGGAAGCCGCATTTCAATTTCTCGGCTTCGACACGCAACTAATCAGCGGATCGGGAAATCCCGATGTGCTGATTTTTGCGAACATGGGGGAAAAATCGTATCGAGTGGTAATTGACTCCAAAAGTCGTACATCAGGAATAGTTCAGCAAAACGATGTGCACATTAATGTACTGTTACAACAAAAACAACGAGCGAGTGCTGATTTTGTAATGGTGCTGGGCGCTGCTTTTGCTGGAGGAAACTTGGAAGAATTCGCGAAATCCCATCAAGTGCGGCTGCTAAGCGTTCCAGAACTACACGAGTTGCTCATCGCACACGCCAGATCCGCTTTTACGCTAGACGGTCTACGCCAGTTATTTGATGGTGGCGGCAAAACTGACGAAAGCGTATTGAGCGATTTACTTAGTCAATCAGAAAGTCAAGGAGAGTTGATGCAAATTGCATATAAAGTTTTCGCCGCAGTTTTAAAATATCAGGATCGACCAGGCGCATTGCATACGGATTCCTTATTTTTCATTTTAGGCTGCGAACATCCTTTATCCACGATTCGCATGACTGTGGACTTTCTCACGTCCGAACTTATCTGTGGCTTGGGAGTTACACGCGGCGAGAGTTTGTATACTCGCGTATCCACACAAACCCTACTGAGAAAACTTGCGCAAATTAGTCGTGCAATGAGCGGCTGAATGAAAATGATACCCATCTGACTTAAAGTTAATCTTGGTACTGTCCGAGAATACGCAGCGGGTACCGGGAGCCTAGGCGAAAGTGATTGTGTTATCCTAGACTTAAACTCCGATCAAAACACCCGCGCCCGGCTAAGTCACCATTCGGCGGACTAGACCTTTTGTGTAGACACATATGCCCAGCAACACCCCCATCGCCAGCAACGCTCCCACGCCCGGCTCTGGCACCGCCGTCAGGTACACGTTGGGTATTTCGATCGTTTGCACGGTATTGGCCGGAAACCACAGCCGGACTTGGCCGTTACTGACTGTCAGATTATCGTAAGGGCGATAAAACTCATTTCCCCCGGTGATGGTGCGCCAGTACTTTGCGGGACCATCCGCCACGCTGGCAAAATCGTCTAAGGAAAACGTGATCCATTGCGGCGTGCCGTAGTTCGTGACGACCAGCACCAGCTTATTCGCCACGGGATCATAGGCGGTGACCGTGTTTCCGTCCCCGCTATCCAGGATCGTCATGCCTGGCCGGATATGCCGCGTGTATTGGGCCAGTACAAAGTACTTGGGATTGGCATTGCCGATCCAGTTGTCCCCGGGATTGCTCTGCACCAACCCCCAACCGCCACTGTCAAATGGCTGCCAATACGACCAGGCCGTCATTTGCAACCAACGAAAGTCGAGATTTAAATTCGAAGCCAGGGACATTCCGCTGGCGTCGCTTTCGCCATATTCCGAATTCCACAGTTCCTTCCCGGCAATCGCCGCGTGTAGCAAATCCCGCCGGCCCCCGCCGTATTGATAACCATGCACATTCACGCGCCCCACGGCGGATCGCGTCATTGAGTCAAACGAATTCCACGTGGTCGTCGCCTGGTCAAAATAGGACTCGTCGGAAGCCGCGATCACCGTGTTCGTCAGACCCCGGGCATTAAGTTCATTGCGCAAATGGTTAATCACCGTGGCTTGGGTGGAGCGGTCAAAATGCGCCCCCTCCTGGGTGCCATTGGCCACCCACCAATTGGCGGAAGGTTCATTAAATGGCGCAACCGAGTCAAACGTGATCCCCCAATTGTCTTTGGCCCGCTTGGCGACCGTCGCCATATACACGGCGTGTTGCTGGTGGTTCCAGGACTGCAGATTGTCGGTCGCGCCGGTCGGGCTGCCAGAGGGATTGTGGTTGTACAGCATCCACCACATCGGCGAATTGGAAAACAACTCAAAATGATTCACGCCGCGGGCTTTGGCAAACTGTAGCATCGACCGTTGGTTTCCGTCCAGGTTCCAGTTCCAGCTGGATGACGCGGGGTCGGTGCTATTCCAGTTCAGCCAGTAGCCCTGAATTTGTTTAAATGGGGGGATATTTGGCGAAGCGACCATCCGCTCGCCATTGGCGGGGACGTTACTGCTGGCCCCCAAGTTGTAGCGGACAATATTCAAATTCAAACCGGGAAGCTGCTGCCCATTAAGCGTTGTCGTTTGGGGAGTAAACAGGATATTTGCCAGATCGGTCCGCCTGCCAAAAACATTGGCCCACCACGCCAGTGACGTGCCCCAACCGTCCCAAGTTCCCCGGTTCGACTGGCTATCGATGCGGGTTGTATAGTCGGCCCGCGCCGCCGCTGGCGGACACAGCAGACTAAGGATGCCCACGATTACCCCCACGGGCAAGAGACGTGAGGGATTTTTTAGCAGGAGGTGAATCATTAATGCGGCCTATTGAATGGAGATAAGAATGGCGGGAAATTGGGGGGATGTAACAGGCCTGGTATAAAAACTGTTACTCTTGTAAAAACAATCAACATTGCCAAAAAATCTCAAACATGATTGCACGGGGCCCTTAGACGCGGCAACTTTCAAAAAAGTTCCCCAACCGCAATGATAAACAAATTCCATCATAGCCCAAATCATGGTTGAAATATCCAAAAATCCTTGAAAAACCTGGTCGCATTATTTTTTACCACGAGAGAACAAAAACGCGGGGTTGACCAGGACATCCCTCGCCAGAAATAACAGTGTGCCCCATTTCTGACCCGCTGTTAGACTGGATGAATAACCAATTCTGACCAATATCCGCGCCGCACATCCGGGGAGAGCCAGGGCTAAAACGCTTTGTCATGGCAAAGCCCTACCGCTCTTGCCAAGCCGAACGCAACTCGTGAATTTCCAACGCATGCACCTGGCTTGTCCCCCCTTGAACCTCCAGCGACAACCCCCGTTTCTCTGGCGAAAGATTGACAGGCAGGGGCA
The DNA here is from genome assembly GCA_033762255.1 of Pirellulales bacterium. Taxonomy (NCBI): domain Bacteria; kingdom Pseudomonadati; phylum Planctomycetota; class Planctomycetia; order Pirellulales; species Pirellulales bacterium. The sequence continues at coordinate 17,953 of JANRLT010000033.1, forward strand.
TGTAGCACAGCCCGTTACTGGCAAAAACTTCTAGCCCGGTCCGGTCACAATAAACCGTGAGCTGCAATTTGCCATCGCGGAGAGGCGCGGGAGCGCGGCGATCTTCCACCCGCATTTCTTCTGTTTGGGGAAAGTAAGTAAGCGGCACTCCCCGTACATTGAGCACAATTTCCCGTGCGTTGCCTGGTTCAATTACCGCGCGAATTTCCACCAATTCCGCGCTATAGTCCGCCAGCGGGTTTTTATCACCGGGGCGGAGCGTTAACCCCTCCTGGCGGTGCGATTTAGCGCGCAGCGCCGCTAATTCTCGCACTGGCGTATACGTCAACCGCGGACCTTCTGCGGTGCTGATCAAACGCAATTCCAACGGCAAGGTCATGCTTTGGTTAAAGGGCATGCCGGGCGTTTCGGTTTGCCACCACCCGATGTAGATTCTTCGGCCATCAGTTACCGGAATATCGCTAAACGTCTGGGGCGCATAACACCCTTTTCCGCGATGTCCGGGCAAATTGCGCTGCTCGGGCGTAAAGCGCATGCCATCAAAAGTCCCCGTGGCGTAGGACCCATTCGCCGCCAGCAACACCCATTTGGTATTATTGGCGATCTCCGAATTGCCATCCACGGACAATTCAAAAAAGTCCGGGCATTCATACAAGTAGGGTTGGCCGACCGGGTCTCCCTCGGTAATGCTGGCCAACGTCCACTCGCGCAGGTTAAGCGAGGTAAAAAAGTGAACGGTATGACGTTTGTCTTTTTCGACATACAACACCATCACCCAGCGTTTGGTGGGATGGTGCCAAAAGACTTTGGGGTCGCGATTGCCGCCGGTGATTTGCCGCAGCACCGGGTTGCCGGCGTATTTTGCAAATGCGCGCCCATCCGTGCTAGAGGCGATACATTGGACCGTGGGATTGCCGGCGGCGGTATAGATCAAAACCAGCGGAGGCTTTCCGTCTTTACCTAAGCCGCTGGAATTATTTCCGTCGACCACCGCGCTGCCGCTAAACATGGGCCCCATTTCGTCCGGCAATAACTTATCCCCTAATTCCCGCCAATGCACCAGGTCCTTGCTGACCGCATGCCCCCAGTGCATGTTACCCCAGCCCCAGCCATACGGATTATGCTGAAAAAAGAGATGATATTCGCCATTATAATAGACCAAACCGTTGGGGTCGTTATTCCAACCGCGGCGAGGTGAAAAATGAAATTGCCCGCGCAATGGTTCCTGATAAAGCTGGTCGGCGTCCTGAAGCGTTTCGCTGGGAATAATTGCACTCAGCGCCGTTGAATCGGCTGGCAAGCGATCAACCCGCAACGTCAATTCTTTTCCCGGCCAGGCGCTGACATCCAGCGGTGCCCACCAATCGGCGGCCCCATCGGCCAGTTCAATCTCGTTGCGCACCACGGGCTGGCCGTTTACCAGCAAGGTCACCACGCGCTTGGCCGCCCCATTTTTTATCGGCAGATTTAAATAGCGGACATTCGCGGTGAACTGCCGCTCGGCGTCCAGTTGCGGCCCCGCGGGCCGGCTGTCAGTCTGGACGATATGATCCACGTTAATGTGTCCCCAGCCTCCTTGGGCGTTGTCCACAATTTGCAAAATCGCGGCTTGACCCGCGAATTCGCCCACATCCCAGGATTGTTGCTCAAGTTGCTCGCTCCCCCCCGCCTGGTTATTAAGCCCCGTCCCGCTGCGAACAACCTTCCCCTTGATCAGCAGTTGTAATGCGAGTTTGTCTTGATTTTTGCCCCCGCCAATCAGAAACGCCAAAAATTTTCGCTCGATTTTAAACTCGGGCGAAGTCAGGGTACCCGTGGCGTCGTCCCCTTTATAAAACGTATTCACCAGTCCCTGGCCATGAAATCCATTCACCTGCATCTGTCCCGGCAGCGTGCCCCGCGCCGGCCCCGGTCCAAAAGCCTCGCCGGTCGTTTTCCAGGGAGCGTAAGTTTCCCCTTCAAAATCGGCGATGAGGATATCCTCGGCTAAAACAGTAGCTTTCCAGCAACACACGGTTAGCATAATCGCGAGTAACTTATTCATGTGATGATAGTTTGGTTGTCAACGGAGTTAGGCACACTTACACTAAAATTCATACCCTAACATCATAGCAAGATCAAGAAAAAAATTCTTGTTCCGGGGAGAGACGCTTGCATGAATCGCCGTCAACATTTGATGAACCGTGCCACGCCTGTAAGGACGAAGATTTTTTTACTCTGGTGTGGGTTACTTCTTTTTCAGTTCCAAATCCACTGGACGCGGGTCCCGCTTTTCGCACAGGACATTCCCCGCATCGTTCCACAAGAACCGCGGAACCACTGGCCTAGCGAGTGGGAAAGCGAATTTCAAGAACGCGGCCAACGCGTCTTGCAAGCTCAATGCGCCGCCAACCGCGCCGCCGGCCTGGGGGGCCGTACTTATTTTGAAAACGAAAAGCGGGCGTATGGCTATCTGCTGGCGCATGTTGTGGCCGGGGACCGCGACACGGCGATTGCGGAGTTGCAGCGAGAGGACGCCCAAGCCAAAGAGTGGCACTCCGCGACCGCGGGCATCGACTACTACGCCTGCTTTACGCTGAAACATCAAATACGCAAATATTTTCTGTGCGGCGAACTCTTTGCCCCAGAATACAAATCGCGCATGTTCGCTGGAGCTAAAGCCTGGACCGCGCAGGACCCACTGAACCGGCCTCATCCCGCGTTCAAAGGGAACGGTCCCGGTTGGGGCCCCGACGCCCGCAATAGCTGGGTCGATATCCGCAACACTGAAAATCTGTTTCTCATGCGCGTGAGCGCGGTCTATCTGATGGCCGAAGAAACTGGCAACGCCCAAACCCGCGATCAATACAAAAAGATTCTGCTCGGCTACGCCCACGCGCTCTATCGCGTCGGCATGGGCGAATGGGACTCCGAGAATTATCATGGGCACTCGCTCTCGCCGCTTCTTAATCTCTATGACTTTGCCAAGGACCAGGAAGTGCGCGCCGCGGCAAAGGCCTGCCTGGACTACATGTGCGCGATCGGCGCGGTCAAATACTATCGCGGCGCGTTCAATGGACCCGGCAATCGCGATTACAATCACGCCCAACCGTTTGGCGGCAGCGCGGCGAACATGCTCTGGCTGTACTTTGGCGATACGCCGCTGGCCAATACGCGTTTTGAGTCCGACGAAGTCCACGCGCTGACCAGCGGCTACCGCCCCCCCGCGGCCGTGGTCCACCTGGCGCGAAAAAACTTTCCTAAACCCGTGGAGATTCTAGCCAGCAAACCAGTTTATACCGCTTCCACAAAGCCTGATTTAACCTCGCCGCCAGAATCTTTTGAAACCCACTTTTTTGGCCGGACGTATCAATTTGGCTCACTCGTCAATGGCACCTCCCCGGGTCAAACGGCGACCAACGGCTGGAAAATCCTCCTGGCCGACGAAAAACGCGGCGCTCTCGCCATCCAGGGCGTCCCCGGTCCGGACCCGCGGTTTGCCGGCTCTGCCCGTTATGAACGCGGAAAAGTCGCGGGGGAAAATCGTTGTGCCCAGTATCGGAATGTGGGCCTATGGCTAGCCCAGCCAGGTGACGCGCCCTGGGTGTGGCTTTTTCCCGATAGTATTCAGGTCGAGGCCCAAGGGGGCGTGACGTTCTTGCGCGGGGAGCAAACTTGGATCGCGCTGCGCCCCATTCACCTCAGCCAGCCCGCAGTGGATAAAAAATGGACCCAGCAATTGCTCGCGGATGAAAAAGAGGGGGCTTCCTGGGCGGGGCATCACATCGTCGCGGCCAAAGGGCAAGGGGGCGAATACTGCGGAATCGCGGTGGAGATTGGCGAAGCGCCGGACCACGCCGATTATGCCGCTTTTGTACGGGCGGTGCTGGCAACATCGCGGGTTGATCTGTCCGGACTGGCTGATGGTGTCGTGGAATACACCGGCAGTCAGGGTCAAACAGTAAAGCTAGCCTTTGACGCCGTGGTACAAGAAACCGGCGTTTGGCGAAATGACCAACGGCACGATTGGGCCGACCACGCGAAATATGTGTATCAAACCGTGACTGAGAAGGATAACGCAAGAGATAGTGCGCCGCTAATCGAACAAGAATGGCTGGGAGGCAAGCTTACAATCCGTGCTGGCGGTGAAATCTTTGTGGGCGAAGTGAAATAAAGTAGCAGGCACGGTCCCCGTGCCGTATAGCAAACGTAGTAGGCACGCTCCTCGTGCCGTATAGCAAAAGTAGTAGGCACGCTCCTCGTGCCGTATAACAAAAGTAGTAGGCACGCTCCTCGTGCCGTATAACAAACGTAGTAGGCACGGTCCCCGTGCCGTGTAACAAACGTAGTAGGCACGGTCCCCGTGCCGTTCTGGAATTTAGTCCCCAAATCGCTCTTACTCTTGAAAATCCCTTCACACTCAACCAGCCCCCACGGCAGCGAGACGCTGCCTGCTACTTTCCAAACTCATCGTAGTAGGCACGGTCCCCGTGCCGTGTAACAAACGTAGTAGGCACGGTCCCCGTGCCGTTCTGGAATTTATTCCCCACATCGCTCTTACTCTTGAAAATCCCACAATACCAAACAGCCCCCACGGCAGCGGGACGCTGTCTTCTACCATGACCCTCACCACCCCGCGTCTCATTCTGCGACTCTGGCGGGATGACGACCTGCCCCATTTCGCCGCGATTAACACTGACCCACGCGTCATGCGCTATCTGCCGGGCGTCCTGGACCGCGCCACCAGCGACGCCCGCGCGGCGCGCATCCGCCAGCATTTTGATCAGCATGGGTTTGGGTTATTTGCGGTGGAAATTCCCCAGATTGCGCCGTTTATCGGGTTCGTGGGCCTAAGCGTCCCCAACTTTACCGCCCCTTTTACGCCTTGTGTGGAGATCGGCTGGCGGCTGGCATTTGATCATTGGGGGCGGGGCTACGCGACCGAGGCCGCCCAGGGGGTGGTGGCGCACGCCTTTGGCCCGCTGGGGCTGAGGGAACTGGTGTCATTCACCGTGCCAGGGAACGTGGCGTCGAGGCGGGTGATGGAAAAGCTGGGCATGACGCGCGACCCGGCGGAGGATTTTCACCACCCGGCGTTGCCGGCGGAGCACCCGCTGAGCCAGCATGTGCTGTATCGGTTAACGCGCAAGACTCAATTGCAGTCGTAAATGGGATTGGTCGTCCAGATGATCCAGTCGCAGTCCAATGGTTCTGAATCCAAGGGCTGCGTGGGTTGGTCTTGCAGTAACGCCGCATAGTGCATCCAGGCATGATCGAATCCCGACACACCCTCGCGCGGGAGGAATTTACCCCCATCGTCGTCGCCATCCTCCGCGACCGAATAAACCACGGGTTGGCCTTCCACGATTTTGTACTGAAAGTTCCCCCCGTACATGGGATCAAGGGGGATGCGGGGTATAAATCGCGGGGTCAAATCCGCGAGTGTCGCGGGCCAATCCCCATTTTCGCGACGGTAAAGCTCCAGGGCAATACCGATTTGCGTGCCAATGAGATAACCCTCGGGAATGCGGTGATATCTGACATTGTCAGTAGGGTTCAATGGAGCTAAAAAATCCTGCCCATGCGCGGACTTTAATTGAGTAGTTTTTTGCAGACGATTATATTCCGCTTGGTACTCTTTTAGTTGGGTGGGATAATCGAAAGCTTTTTGAGTGATTGCCAAGATTTGATCGTACAGATCACTTTGATAGCGACGCGTTCCATACAGCCTTTGTAGGTAAGGCAATGTCCAAGGGGATTGCTCCTGCGGTCCGTCACTTATCTTGTCCTGTCCTTTAATATGCTGATGTCTACGTAACAATTCGAGGCCCGCAGCGGTAATCTGGCCATCTCCCTGCCCGTCATCGCTATAGATACGCTGTAGGGCATCTTGAAACTCTTGACGCTTAAGCTCGAGTTCCCGCTGGGGGGAAAACCCCACCGTTGATAGAAGATGGGCAATTTTGATGAGCTCCTCATCACTCCAAAAATCAGGACGGTCGCGTAAAATGCCATGCACCTGGGTAAGAACATCGTAAAGAATATGAAAACTGGAACTTCTCACCATGAAGGCTGAATACTCTAACTGCGTTTGTAAATTGACCCTGAGTAATGCCCGCAGCGTGTTTAATGCCTGGGCGGGCTGATTAAGCCAGATTTGCCGCTGTAAATTCAAGCGTAAAATCTGTCTGATCAGATTGTATACATTATTATGCGGTGAAATAAATGCGTTGCTCATTCCAAAATCAGCATTCTGGGGAAGATTGTCCTTTTGATTTAGATACCTTGCAATTAGTGGAAATTTCGCAAAAGTTTGCTGTGTTTTTCCATCATAGTTAGAAAGTGATGGCCAGAGTGCCAAACCCAGGTAAGGTTTTTCACTGCCACGCTCAATCAGTTTGATGACTTCCTCATGCTCTTCCAACCATTTCACTACCTCGGGCCATTCCGGATCACCAGGCTCGACTTCTGTATAAGCATAAGCCAGCCATGCAGGAAAAGTTTGGAAATCTATCAAATCCAGCGCAGCATGGTAATCGTCCCAAGCGCGTTGTTCTGGCGGGAGAGCCTGAATGGGTGCGTTCAACTGCGCTAAATAATCAACAGAGATACGCGGCACTAGCGAAGCCTGCCATAGGGCATAAACCACATAGAGCACGGCCAGCACCACCAACCCCCGACTCCCCCACCACCACGCCTGCCACCACAGCGGCCGGCAGCGGCGTTTGGCGGAGCGCATTAGTCGCGCTGTCGCGCGCACATCGCCAAAGTCGGCAATCAATTGCTCGGCGGAGACACCCGCCTCCAGCCCATCCGCAAAGTGCGCGACCAGCTCCGCCGCGATGCTCGCCTTTTCGCTGCGCCACAGGCGGGTGCGCAGGGTAACTTCGCGTATGGTTTTCCGCGCCGCGGCCGGTAATTCAGCGTTATCAATGATCGCCCGCCAATCCGTCCGCTCGGTCAGGGTGAGCGTATTTCCCAACCTCGTCGACACACGCGTATTTTGCCACGTTTGCCATAACTTGCGAAATGTGGGGAACCAGTCTGAATTGGGCAGGGTGGCGCTCATCACGCCCCCTTCCAGCCGGGAACCGGCAGGATCTGGAGCGCCTCGAAACCACGGAACAGCGCCTGCCATTGCCGGGCATCAGCGGCCAACTTCGCCTGCCCCTGCGAAGTTAGCCGATAATACCGGCGGGGCCGGGGCCCCGTTTCGTCCTGACGCGATTTGATGTACCCCTTGGCCTCCAGGTTATACAGCAACGGATAGAGCGTGCTTTGGCCCAGGTTGAGGACCCCCGCGGACTGCTCCGCCAGGGCCTGGACAATTTGGTAACCGTACATTTCCCCGGAGGAGAGCAGCTTTAACACCGCCGTCGGCCCCGCCCCGCGTAAAAGTTCACTTTCCAGCTTCATTATGGCACCCCCTTAGGCTAGATCAAGCATACTATGCATTGCATAGTATCGAACTCTTAAGTTTAAGTCAAGAGAGCAAGCGCAAAAAAACAGGAGCGTAAAATACGCTCCTGCTGCTTTTTGAAGATCAAAATAGATTTGGCCACCGGAGAAACAGCCGTCAGTTAATCATAACGGCTGGTTTGTTACAGGCTGGCCGTGGTTGCTTACTGGCCGGTGGGTGCTTCGTTTCCCGCGCGGGTGCAGAGCGCCTGCCAAGCCGCCAGATTAATATCCTCTGACACAAATTCCACACTGGCATCCGCCCGTGCGGTATTCACCCCACCGGGATGGGCGCTGCGGGCGCTGGCATAAATATTGCCGCCGCTGTCAGTGTTTTCAAAGCACGGCGGCGCGCCGGGGGTGTCCTTGACCAGGGTGCCGCAGGCGGGAATAACGTCTGGTTCCGGGGAATTCGGCTGAAAACGACCCGTAAACGCGCTAGCCCCCACACTGGGGATCATCCAGGCCCCGCGCCAGTCGTCATTGCCCGGCTCTCCCCCTTCGCCCGCGTTATTGCCGTCAATCACATCAAATGTCAGCACCTCGCTGATCATAACGCTTTTAGACATGCCGTCGGTGATGCGCTTGACAGAGTTCCCTTTACCCATGCGGGCTTGGGGGGGGTATTTTTGGATGCGGACCATGCCCATGACGCCCGCTAGGTGGGGCTTGGGGTTTTTGGGGCTAGTGGACTGGCTGGGGACGGCGTGTAACATGCTATCCCCGCCAAAGCAGGCAGCGTAATTTCCCTTGCTCAGATGGCCCAGGGCCATGCTGCCGCTTTGATACGGACCGCTGCTTTGGCCGCCATTGTATGTTCCCGTATCGTCCTGGTCATTATAAAACACATTCTCGGCGGAAGTGGAACTGGGGCAACGCCATGAACCATTGACCCGCCCGCCGATCCCGCCAAAATTATCGCGCTTGAGGTCCCAATTGTCCGGGGGATTGGCTTCGTACGAATCTTCGGGAAATTCCCGGATCGCCCGCGCCACAAAGTCCGCGATTGCTTTTTCTTCTAAATAGGCCAAGACCTGTACCGCCCAATTGGGGCCGTAACATTCGGCCTTGGTCCCGCCAGGAGCCTGTGTGCCGCTGACCCACCACGAGGGGACCTTGCCGTTTTTGTAGCCAGCCTTGGGGTAGCCCTCTGGTGTTACCTGTTCAGGCTGAATATCGACGCAAGTTGGCCCGCCAGGGGGCAAAAATTTATTGGCCGATTCAAAATTAACGCAGGCGATGGCGATTTGCCGCACGTTGTTGTTACATGCGGAACGCCGCGCGGCTTCGCGGGCGGACTGAATGGCCGGTAATAACAACGCGACCAAAATGCCAATAATCCCAATAACGACTAACAACTCGACCAAAGTGAACGCCCGCGGGCGAACTGGCGAGCGTCGAGTCCTGACGCAACTAAAAAAACATAACATCCTTGAAACCCTTATCAAAAAAAGTATGCCACTTTGCCCAAAAGCAGGCAAAGAGGCGATGAAAAAATGATGAATTAGTAAAAACCCGCCCCCCCGGGATAATCGGGGGGAGCGGGAATATTAGATATTAACATATCTGGGCATTATTCCCAGGGAAGAAGTTAATGAAACTTGACTTACTTCCAATCGCTACCAAAGATTTCCGCCGCGGCATGGGCGGCGGTCTTTTTGGTCTTGCCGCCGACGTTGGCAATGGCTTGTTCCCAAGCCGAGCCAGCGCGAACTTGCTCCAAACGCCAGTCTTGTTCCTCGGCAAAGAGGGCCGTGACTGTCGCTGCGGTCAGGGGATTCCCCACCCCGCTGCCAAAGTTGGAGTCGATCGGCAGGTAATCCGCGGGTTCGATGAAACCGCTAAAGTCGCCATCACCCAGAGTCCAGCCACCGGAGAGTCCGGGGGTCGGGGTGCCCAGGTTAGAATCGACCACGGTGTAGTCGGCGCCGTCCACTTGGCCATCCAGGTTATAGTCACCCGGATAGGTAAAGCGAACCACGATTTGATTAAAGCCAGTCCCCAGGGTGCTATTGCCCAAGGTCAAATCGTAGAACGGATTGCCGACATCGCCAAATTGGCTGTTGGCGTTATCCACGGGGATAATGACGCGGGAACCACCAGAGGAATCAACCGTGGTACTGCCAATAACGGGCAAACCGCTGCCGGGAACCGCGCCCGAACTGTAGGAATTATCCACATAACCGGTGATGGTGGTCAGTGGGTTGGGTCCCAGCGGATCATAGGTCAGAACCAGATCATTATCGTTCAGGTCCAACACGGCGTCATTGGCCACGGTCAAGCTGTCCAAAACCACGAGGCCGGTCGCTCCGCCATTTGGCAGAATCTCGGCGATGGCACTGGCACCAGCCAGATTCAGTCCCCGTTGGCGGATACCAGAGGTGACCAAAGTGGCTCCACCCAGCACGGTGGTGTCCAGGATGCCGCCCGTGGCGTTGCTATCGACCCGGGCCTCGCCAGCGGTCAGTTCCAGGGTGTTGGTATCGCCACCGGGATTGTACGCGATCCGGTTGAGACCCAGGGTCGCGTTACCGTTGGTATTCACCAGCAGGGCGTCGTTGCCACCGAGGGTGTTGATCGTCAACAAGCCCGTGGTCATGGCCGCCAGTTCAGCCGAGTAATCGGGAGTCACGCCCACACCGGGAACGGTGTTTTCGTACACTTCCAACAACGTGCCGACGCGGCGGACACGGTAGGTGTCGGCATTCGCGGTACCGGTGATCACCTCGAGCACGGTGCTTTCCACATCGGTATTGGACGGAGCGGAATCAACCGCGCCGGTCGCCACTACGCGATAGGTGTAGTTGATATACGACTGCACCTGGGTGTTGACGTAGCTGGTGGTGTTGGCTGGCAGTGTGGCGATGGTGGTGAACGGCCCGCCGGTGGAGCGTTCCACACGGTAACCGGTCTCGTTGGTGGCGTTGTCCGACCAAGCCAAGGAGATCTTGTTAGCCGCGGTCGCGGTGGCGGTGAGTCCGGTCGGAGCAGCCGGGGCGTTATTGACGGTAAAGTCAAAGAACGCGTTGCTGCCCGTGGTGGTGCCGTTATTTGCGGCGTCCACGGCCCGGCCATTGCCGATGAGGCTATCACCCACAAAGTTCAGCCGGAAGTTACCGGATGGGAGCAACCCGCCGCTGACGCCGATCCCGGTAAAGGAGAGCGTGAGGGTGTTGGTAAACAGACCGCTGATCTGCGGAATGACATCAACTTGCGGGAAAGGCTGGCCATTTGGCTGGGTGATGGAGATGCCGTTCAACCCACTTGGGTCAAGCACTTGGCTAACTGGGCCGTTGAAGGTGAGTGTGACCGTCCCCACTGGGGCATTCGGCACGACTGATAACAGCGATACCAGCGGGCTTTGCACGGGCGTACCAGTGTTGATCTCGCCGGGTGTCAGCGCCGCTCCCGGTGCTGGCAGGCCCACGGCATTGGGCACGTTGTACTTCGCGGGATCGTCCCCATTTGGCACCAAGTCGCCGTGGAACCAGGCCGAAGCAGTATTTGCAGTGGTGTTACCACGGAAGCGGCTGATGGCGTCCGCCACATACAGGTTGGGATTGAGGAGGGCATCAATCACGCTGCCCGCACCACCCGGCCCATAAGCCCGATCCGACGCACCCGTATCCCTAACGGTGACCGAGTCAATAAAGACTGTTCCGGCGGGCAATTCCAACGTGCCGTCATTATCCCAGTCGTAGTCAAACGAGGTCGTCGTCAAGCTCGAAGAGGGACTAAACATCAACGCGTAAGTGGCGGTGTCATTGGCCAAGGCTTCGACGTTCAGTTCCGGACGACCGATAAAGGTCGCATCGGAGGGCAAGCTAAAGTCAAAGTTTGTGCCAGCGCCGATCACGGTTTGACCATTGGCACCGTTGACAAATGTGCCGATGTCCACGACCAAGTCGCCGGAGCCTTCGGCGGGACCGACGTCACCATCAATTACCACAAAGTAGAGCGAACCCAGGCCCGCGCCGGCCAAACCGGTCAATTCCGCGAATTCATGCGTGCCGTCGTTGCCGGGGGAATTGATAAAGAACTCGTTGAGCAATAATGTCGGGTTGGCGGTGTTAAAGTCGTTATCACGAATGGTGAGCACGGCCGCATTACGGGCATAAGTCGCCCCGCCGCCAGAGATCGACAGATTGAGTGTTTCATTCCGTTCCAATGTGGAATCGTTATTAATCGGAATGGTGATCGTTTCGAAGAGTTCGCCGGGGCTGAACGTCAAACTACCCGAAGCCGATCCGGTGATATCGGTCGTTGCGGAACCGGTCCCATCGGTGATTTGGTAGTTGATCGTTACCGTCCCCGCCGAGCCACCTTCGCGGTGCACCTTGATGCTGGCAGTGCCGTTTTCGTTCACTTTGTAATCGGCATCGGAGAACGAGAATGTTCCCTGGCCGGTCGGCGCGGTATACAGAATAGTCAACTTCGGCAGTAAAGCCGCGTCGAATGAATCAGAACTGTTAAAGTTCCAGTCATTGCCGCCATCATTAATGATGGCCCAGCCATAATTGGGGAGGGTGTTATTTGCCCAAGCTTGCACTAGGTCTGTATCCAGCGGAATTTGGACCAAACCGGCCACGCCGGGGGTAGGGACGACTGAGCTAATATCAGCAGTGGCTTCCACATCGTCCGGTGTGACACCATTCACAATATCCGAACCGAGATTACCCTGGGGATCAGAGAAAGTCGCGGTGGATTCATCCCAATCCTTCAGCATTTGGAACAAACGAATCTGTGAGGTGGGAGTGCTGGGATTATTCACGTTCAGCGTCAGAAACGCGCTGAAAATCTGCGACCCGGCGGGAACTTGATTGATGGCGTTACCAAACAGGTTGCCAAACTTAAGCAAGCCCTGGGCGGGACGGGAATCCTGGCCAGTCAAGGCGCCAACTTCTTCATCAATACTGACCGCCGTGGTTCCACCAAACGAATCATTTGGCTGGATGCTGTTAAGCGTCACATCATCGGTACTGTTATATCCGTTCACACCATCTTGGAAGGTCTGCACGCTGACGTTGGCGTCAACAATCGTCACGGTCACAGTCGGCACGACAATTTGGAAGGGGCTGGTCACGCTGCTGAGCGTGACGGTAAAGCTTTCGAACCCTTCCGCGATCATGTCGGGTAGAATGGCGATATCAATCGTCTCGCTGGAATCTCCAATACCAAAGTTGATCGGACCGCTTTCGGCGGTAAAGTCCACATTGGAGGTGGCGGTGCCGCCGGATGTGGCGTAATTGACACTAATCGCTTGAGACAAATCCCCGGCGCGGGTGATGGTCAAGCTGACAATGCCAGCGGCTTCGTCCACGCTGATCGCCGAAACGCTAAAGCCAATTGTCCGCAAAATATTAAGGGCGCCAGGGGTAATTTGAGCACCGGCGGGGGTTACCACGCTGGAGTAAGTTTCTGTAGCGGAAGGAGCGGCATACACGCCCGTAGCGCCATTCGGAATATCGCCGTTGTACCACACCCCAATCGAGTTGGGATCGCGTTCATCAAACCGGCGGGTAACAACGTCCGAGGTCGTGTTGCTGCTACCTAGGCCGTTCGGCTGATGCACATGGATACCGGGATGCTGCAAAGTCGCTGCACGATCACGGTCGCCACCACCACCTTCGACCACAAACACCGAGTCCATAATCTCGGCACCCACAGGAAGTTGATCTAAAATCCCCACACCGGGACCGTCCGCTGTAGCGGTCGTATTAGCATAGGCACCCACGGTGTCATAATCCGTACCTTGCACGATCGGATTGATCGGGCTGCGGATCAAGGCATACGTTTGGGAGGAATCTTCCAACACGCCCCCCACACCATTTAACGCGGCGGTGGCAAAGACGCTGGAAGCCGGATCAGGGGTGTACGACCAAGCGGTCGGCGTAATCACTAAAATACCGTTGCTGCCAAAAAACTGTCCGCTCAGATCCAGCACAAAGTCGGCCCGACCACTGCCCGATCCACCGTTTTCTTCTTCTTCTCCTTCGAACACGACAAAGTAATACCCATTCAGGCTAGCACCCGGCGTCCCCAAAAGTTCAATGTATTCACGGTTGGTTTCGTCGGAACCGGCATTCGTCACATTGGCCAAGACTTCGCTGATCAACGCGTCGTCATCGGCAATAGATAATGTGGCATTCGCACCGGAGATACTGGACCCATTTTGCGGGTTGCTGAGAGTGATGTTGACTGTTTCCAGGCCTTCCAATGTCGTGTCACCATTGACCGTGATGGAAATTGGCTGAGTGGCCACGCCGTCATTGAATGTTAATTGTCCGTTCCCCAACACAAAGTCACTACCGCCGGTTGCTGTGCCCGCGGTAATCGTGTAATCAACCGTCACGGTACCTGTGGTCCCGCCAATTCGCGCCACATCCACAATCGCCGTGCTGGTACCGGTGTTGCCTTCGGGGTGCAAGCTATTCGTGGTCAAAAACTTGAAGGACCCCGCACCGCTGGGTGGGGTGTAATCAACCGTTAAGACTGGCCGATTTGCCAAGGTCGCTTCCGAGGTGTCAAAGTCCCAACCGTTGGTCGCCGCGGATTCAATCAACCAGCCAAAGTTAGTTTCGCCGGTGACCCAATGCTCCAACGACGTCTTAACATTAAATACTTTGACACCGGTTGTGGAATCAAACAAGATCGCGTCGGGTGGCAAGCCTTGAACTTCGTTCTCCGACGCATTCACGCCACCAATAGAGCCAAAGGAATTCCACGTGGCCACGTTTTGATCCCAATTTACATTCATCCGATACAGACTCATCTGCATCGAGGCATTGGAATCATTAAATACCGATACCGTCAAGGTCGCGGAGTTGATCGTAGAACCAAATGGAATCTGGCCCGCACCCGTCCCAAAAATCCCGTCATATCGCAACAAACCCTGGCGAACCCCCCCCGCATCCTGCTGATCCACGCTGATCCCGGTCTCTGTTCCAAAATTCACCGACGGTTCCTTAGAGAACAACACCGTATCCTGAGTACCGGTATAACCACCAACACCCTCTGTAAATGAGGCGACGGCCATCATGGACCGATTTTCCAGGGATTCGTACATCAAGCGGGTTCGCTTGGCATGGGTGGCGGCCTGTTGGGCCTGGGCGCCTTTACGCTGACGGGAATTGCGGAACATCGACCAGTTGGACATCGATCGCATGGAGTACTCCAGATGAGAAACGGTTTAAATTGCCTAGTCTGCCCAGTGTTACAGGGGTGAACCATTCACCCAATTAAGCAATCAGTACGCGCGAGGCACGAGGACTCGCCCAATAACGTCTGCAAGGATTCAAACGGAGAAACAGATATTACAGTCCGATCATTTGCGCATGATTAGGGGTTTATGAGAAAATCCACGTTCTTTGATGAGAATGCTTGCAAAGAGAAATAAATCATCCATCATTTCCATGCATTTTTATGTCCAAAGATAAGAATTAATCTGGGGAAATATGGCTACTTTTGGATTGAGACAATCATTTTCTAACGTATCGCTAACGTATTATTAACGCATGGGTCATGTTGTTTACCTTTAATAATTGTTTCACGTCCACCTCGCAGGAACGGCCACCCTTAGCCGCTGATGAAGCGCAGCGATACCACCGCTACTCACCAAGAACCGATCCTTTACCACCGCCACCATTGGATTCCCGCATCCGTCGCTCGTGGTGTTTCGTGGCCGCATCATATTTTTCAAATCCAATAAATCGACCTTCTTGATCATAGTTGTCATGGTTAAAGAGTCTTAGTGATTGACAACAGTAATGAGCCACAGTTTCAGAAAACCCCATAAATTCTGTTTCATAATAATCTTCTAAATCTGGATTGGCGGTGAGTTCTGCTGCGGCAAAAGAAGAAAACTGTTTACACACTTCCCACACTTCGTCTCTTGCCTGAGGGGTCATTCCAAGAGACACGAAATACTTGGCGGCTACAAGTGTATATTCTTTCCCAACCGCGCGCTTACGCCAGCATTCCTTGAGTTCCTCTAAGAGCTGCAATTGGTCGGTTGTCATCGTGATACTTTTATGGAGGAGAAACGGGTTGCCAATTCAAGTTACCGAAAATGACAATGGCGTCACCAATAGACATTGGTTTTTGTGGCGCTATAAGAATGTGATCGTTGTTAGCGGGTAGCCCAGTTATTCTCAAGGGTACCCAAGGAACTTGTTCCTTGGCCGCGCAGCGGCAAGAAGCATTTCTTCAAATTTTTCTGCTACTGTCAGTGGGCTTCTTGTGCTGCGCACACTGGAACAAGTTCCAGTGCTAGCCAATGGGCGATTAGCTGGGCTACCCGCTAGCCTGCTTCCACTGCGACAGGGCGTTCTAGATGTCAGATCATTTTTTTGCATCCGGCTTGTATGCCTCGATCCAATCAAATTTCAAGCCTTTGATGCGGTGTTGCTTGCAAAGCTTCAGCACTTTAGCCGTGGCCATCCAGCGATGACCCTCACTTAAAAAGAGATCATATTCAGGTAACCTTTCTGGTTGTATGTAAAGTTTTTTACAATAGGCAAGGCTAAACACTTGTGGTTTACCATCCAGCGCTGGAGTTCCATCCAATTGAGAATGTTTGTAGTCCAAAACAGGTATGCGATCAGCAGATTTTACATCAAAAACATGATAGACACTTAATTGCTGCTTTGAGCGATTGAGTAATATTATCTTATGATTACGATGCGGTTGAATGAATATGTTTGAAGCAACGCGTTCAACAAATTTATCACTACAACACATGGCAATGCTTTTCTCTGACAATTTGACAATATCCGCGACTTCCGCTAGCTCCTTTGGTTCGAAATCACCGGGACGATAGGGAATGGTGGCAAAGATTTTCCCTGTATAGCCATTTTCCCACTCCATAGCGTCGATATTCTTAAAATTCTCATCCACCGGACCCAAGGCCCAGCTATGGAGCGAGAATTCCAGCTTGTAAATCCCATGTTTTTCCTCGGCGGACATGTGGACTTCCTTCAAGGCATATTGTGAAAAATGTTCAGTCTGGTCATTGCCGCTCACAAAAATAGTGAATCCTGATGCTCTGTTTTGGTTTAGGAGGAAGGCTCGGAAACTTACTCCAGTGTCCGTAGCACTAGCAGCCCACTGGATATTTCGTAACTATTTAAAAAACAGCTTCCGTCCGCTGTCTGGCTCGGGAACGAAAGTGCTTGGCTAGCCCGGCACAGAGAGAATGCGTATCGCCCGGGATTACGCTAACTGTGGAAAAAATGAAAAGAATAATTGGGCGCAACAGGGCTCGAACCTGTGACCTCGACGGTGTGAGCATCGCGCTCTAACCAACTGAGCTATGCGCCCGCAGCCTCTTACCGCTGTTATTTGCTAAACCGCGGTTATGTGACCAGAGGATACGCTAAACAACCAACCAGTCAAAACCTCATCCCCCTGGCCAATTCACACAAAATGAGTTTATCGCGCCCCGGGGCGGCTGCCAAGGTGCAAAAACGCCCCGTTTCCCCGAAGAAGAAATTCCAGCAACTTCCCAAAACTCTGTTTATTAACTCCCCACGTGTCTGACGCCTGAAAATTAAGAGACCTGTTCGATGGGGCGGGGTTCGCCCGTTGGCGGAGAAAAATCACTATTTTTCGTCGCGGGGGGCTCAAATCGCGGGGCCGTGGGTTCCTGGTAATCGTCACTGCTACGGTAGCCCGAACTACGATTCGCCGCGGGGGTGTCATTGACCGCCGAATTGATCTGCTCCTGGATACCGCTTAGGCCTTTTTTAAATTCGACAAAACTCCGGCCCAGGCTGCGCCCGACGGAAGGGAGATTTTTGCCGAATAACAGGACGGCAATCACGCCAATCACCACCATTTCCACCGAGCCAATATTGGGGAGCATAATTAACCTGATTTAGTGCCAAAAGTTATGTTGCGAGAGGATTTGCCAGCTTGCCCCAAACCGCCCATTCACCAACGGAAAAAGGTGTTAATTCTTTTCCTTGGTAAATTCACGCGGGGTGGTTTCGTCCTCGATACCAGCCACCCCTTTCTTAAATTCGGTAACACCCTGGCCCAGCGAGCGCATGACCCCCGGCAGGCGATTGCCAAACAGCAGCAAAATGACCACACCGACCACCACAATTTCGACAGGTCCAAAAGTAAAGCCGTACAGCATAATTATTTCCTAACAGTCAAAAGACGGCCAAAGCCGGGGGACCAAGATCCAACCCGGTGGGAGCGGCAACCCGGCCGCCAGGGTGGGAAGGGGTTTACAATACCTAATTATTGCCTTAGGCGGGATGAGTGTCAAACTACCTCTATCGACGTATGCCGCAAAAGCCGGTTTTCAGCCGAATTCCCAATTTTTTCCATGTTACGCCAGTTCCCATCAGGAAAATTAGCGTTCCCTCTGATACATGGGCAAGTACCGATAATAAATTTCCAAGCAGAGGGCCCCCATAGCCGTAGAATAGACCCGCCCCCCGTAGCCTCCCCAGACACAGTCGGGATCCCAGCTTCCGGCGTGGGTACCGCTGATGACTTGTCGGGGCAATAACGTCGCTTGCAGGGCCTGATTCCATTTTTCCCAGGCGGGCCCGCCCTGTTGGTACATTCCCAACGTGCCATAGTACCAGTAATACAAGTTAATTCGCTGCGGGTGGGGCAATTCCCCCAGCAAATACACCGCCGCTTCTTGGCCCGCCGGATTGGAGGACTGCATGCCCAGGAACTGCCGGCAGACCAAACCTTCGGCGGTCATTGGGCGTGTCATTCGTTCCCCCGCGCGGTAAGCGGCCAGTCCCCCATGCGTCCCTCCCGAGGCGGAGCGAATAAATCGCACCATGCCCTCCCGCGTGGCCGCGGGAATCGATATTCCGGCCGCTTCGCCACTTTTGAGCGCCATCAGTTGCCAGCCCAACTGGCTCATGTCTCCTGGTTCGTTGGTTTGATACCGCCAGCTTCCCGTGGGGAGGTGTTGGGCCGCAATTGTGAAATTAAGGGCTTTACGTACGGCGGATTCTAGCCGTGTGTCGCGGGACATGGCCAGGGCTTCGCTAATGGCCAACGTCGCCATGCCATGGGCGTACATCGCGGCAAACAGTTCCGCCTGGCCGCTAAGGTTGCCATCGCGCGCTTGGACACTTAATAAATATTCCAACCCAAGGCGGACGTTGGTGCTATATTTCCCCTCGAGATGGGTGTGCCCGGCCCCTAAAAAGGCAAGCAACGCCAAGCCGGTCATGGCGGTGTCGGCCTTGGCGCCGGCACCGGCGCGATTATGCCCCAAAACTTGGCGTTCGGCCCCCGCGCCATACTTTGCCGCATTCCAACTGCCATCGGGGGATTGGGCCGCCGCCAGCCAAGCGAGCGCGGCCTGGACGGCGGCCTCGGACTCGATTGTGCCGCCGCGACTTTTCAGCAGCGTGAGCCGATCCGCGGCAAAGCGGTCTTGATAAATCGCAGGGACATGAATCCCCGGGTTTGACGGGGGAGTGCTGGCAATCGACTGAACATTTTGCCCGGAAACCGCCGGGGAATCGACCTGCCGCGCGGCGGAAGAGGGTAAACTGGCCGGGAGAGTATTTCCAGGATTATCCGGGATTGCTCCCGATGCGTTCGAGCTTAGCGCCGCTTGTGGAACAGCTGTCGACGCGGCGACAACAGAGCCGGGCTGATTTGTGTTCGTCGCGGGGAACGAGGGAGCGATGGGAGGGGAACCAACAGCCGCGGGAGGTAACTCCCCTGAAGGTTGGGGTTCGGCCGGTGGTTGTAACGCGGTGGATAACGTACTGTCCTGGGTGATGGACTTTGCCGTTACGTCAGTCCCGGTTACCGGCAAGGCCGTTTTGGCCACGATGGCCACTGGGACGGCGGCCATTGCCGGGGAAACGGGGGAAGGGGGGGAAGCGGCTTTGTGCGTTACAGGGAGGGGATCCTGCGCGGGAAGTGGGGTCATCCGCGCAACCTGATCGCTAGCTTTGGGCGAGGCGTCCAGCGTGGGGGGGGCATTTTCGGGTAGGGGTTGCGGCTCCGATGTCGCAGCTTGTGCGGCGGGGTCTTTGGCGACCGTGGCGTTATATTTGCTAGCGCGCAGCAGTTCGCCTGACCGCTGCGGAGCCAGTTGGGCCAGATGTTCCAAGTCGGTGGCGGATTGCAATTCGGGAGCGTCGCCGGGCGTTGAATGAGCGTCCGTGGAAGGTTGATCAACGGGTGGGGCCAGTTGCTCCCAGGCGACCGGCCCCAAATCAATCAACGTGGCATGGATTCCCTGACCAACAGACGCACCCGCCGGAGAGTGGACAATTTCGATGGTCATGGCGTACAGTGCCAAGAGCAAATGCGCCAGCACCGATAACCCGATGCATTTGGTGAGGGGCTGGGTTTGGCCCCACTTGGTGCGCATCAGCACCATAACCGCCAGTGACAGCAGAGCCAGGCCCACATACAGGGCAATACTGGTCCAACTGGCACGGTTCCAAATAACGGCAATGTGATTCCAAAAATCTTGCACGGAAAGACGATGGCCAGGCGGTGTGAATCTGCAAGCTGTGACTCGCTTGCCAACTAAGAGCGCGTATCTGTAGAAGTATCGGCTAAAGTACCGACGGGCTATGGCACGATGTTGGAAAACATCCGGGGAGCATGATCAATTGCGTCCCTGCGCAGGCATTAATTCCCGGAAAATATTATGTAATTGCTAGTTTTACCGTAGAATGCCTATTTTCTAAGGTTCTCCGACGTCGTGTAGGCGATGCCTAATTCCGGCACGCCCGCCTGCCGGACGGCATGATAAACTTCGGCCATGCGGCCATGGGTGGTAAATTGATCCCCGCGCACGATGACCTGGATCTTTGGTTGCTGGATGCGCAGTTGCGTCAATTGCAGGGTCAGTTGTTCTAGGGAGACCGACTGGGCTCCGAGGAATATCCCTCCATCCGCCTGGACGTTGACCACTTTGGGCGTCAAGGCCGACGCCGCTTCGCTGTTAGAACTTTTTGCCGTGGGTAAACGCAGATCGATGCTTCGTTCCTCTTCGGTGAATTTGGTCGCCACCATAAAGAAGATGATCAGCGTCATGATCACGTCGATCATCGGCGTGAGATTGAGCGTTGGTTCTTCGAGGGGGAGGGTTTTGAGAGGCATGCTAATGGAGGCTGGAGATATTGAGTTTGGAGAATTGGAGTAGGCTAGTAAATAGCGACAAGTCGGGAGGTCGCGTAACTCCAACCTCCAAACTCGAAACTCCCACTTATGCCGCTTTTTTTAGTTTGGCCGGGCGTGCCCGTTCCTGCAGAGCCTCGGCGGAGATTAACTCCACCAGTTCCTGGCCCAAGGCATCCAAACGAATCAACAGCCGATCCACGCGGCTGGCAAAATACATATAAAACGCGACCGCCGGTATGGCGACCGCCAGACCGGTCGCCGTGGTTAAGAGCGCCTCGCTAATACTGTGGCTCAGCATTTCCATACGGCCCGGGGCATCCGCCGCGGCGATATCCTTAAAGGCCTGGATAATGCCAAAGACGGTGCCCAAGAGACCCAACAGCGGTCCGATGGTGGCCAGGCTATTAAAGACGCGTAAAAAACGGCGCAGCTCGTGGGCTCCCCGTTCGCCGGCGTCGATCAGGGCTTGTTCCATTTCAGCGGCCGAACGGCCCCATTTTTTGACCCCCGCCGCCAGCACCCGGGCGGCGATGCTGCCATTTTCGGCACAGACCAAGAGTGCCTGTTCCTTATCGAGTTGGTTTTCCCCTAATTGCTGAATCAATCGTTTGACAAACGGTCCCGGAATGATCCGCGCGGTATGCAGGCTGATAAACCGTTCAAAGGTAAACACCAACAGCACAAAGGAACAGCCGACCAGCGGAATCATCAGATATCCGCCATCGGTGATAAAGCTAAACAGATTTTTACTGACCGCGGGGGGCGGAGCATCCGCCGCGGATGGGGGGGACGTGCTTTCCCGTGCGGAGGGGGAAGAGGCGGACGCGGGTTGTGCCGGATTTTGTCCGTAGAGATACGTCGAGCAACAGGCCAACCCGCACAACACCGCAATCCAAAACAAGCGCAACAGCGTCCAGGCGCGCCCGGGCGTTTGATCCGCTGGTGTCCAAAGATGGGTCAACATGACTGCACCTAAACCGCGATGAGTTTTTTTGACCAACAACCCGCTACGCAGGGCAAATTACCCTATAACACGCGAACAGCCCGGGGTAAGGGACCCCGAGCTGTGTCGACGTTCATTCGATTGCGCGGCCCACGGGCAAGTCGCGTGTTAGTAGGGGCTACCCACGCCCGTATCGACATTCCCCACCATGTGAAAGTGGTTATGGTCGATATACACCACTTCGACTTCCTCGGGTTTGTGCAAGGTGTGCGGAATCGGCCAACCGACCCGGGTGGTTTCGTCAAAGTAAATAATGCACTTGTAATGGGCGTGGTGCAGTTGCGCGGGGCCTAGCAAGGGGTAAAACCGCGGTTCATCGACATAGTCGGCGAACTTTTCCTTGACAATGCGCACATTATTGCGTTGCTTTTCCTCGAGGTAGGGCCAGCCGCCGCGCACCGGACGGGCTTTTTCCAAAGCCCGCATGACTTCGTCATCGCTAGGGGGATCAATGGCCTGAACCGGCCCGCCAGCGGTGATCGGGCCTAAAATCGGCACGCGGTCATAGCGCTCGTGCATGTGATGCCGGTATTCCTGCTCTTCTTGCATATAAGGAGAAACAGGGATTGGAAACGACAGGAAACCCAGGTTGGGTCCCTGCGACACAATCCAAAAGCAGCCGGTGCTGCCCAAAATCCAGAGCGAACAGAACGCCGCGAACGCGGCTTTGAACTTGAGCGACATGCACCACTCCTTGGGACCTGATGGCTCAATTCGCCGGACCGGGCAAAGAAACCTTCCTTGACGCGCGGCACCCTGGCGAATGCGGGTGTGTGCCAATGCTTGGCACTTTCATGACTACCAAAATTATCGTGTAAAACTTTGCCGAACTTGCGGATATTTCGGAATATGCCAAAGAAAACATTCCTTGCGCGCTCCGCTATCAACAAGCGGGGGTGTATATCCGGGCCAAGAACAGCCGCTAGCATCCATCGCGTCCTGATTTATCGGGCTAAACAAAAAAACGCCGCGACCCGCACAGCTAGCTGCTGGCACCGAAAGGTGCTGGCTGTGCGAATCGGACGGCGTCTGCAGGGGGAGTAAGGCTTCCCCGCGCAATCCCGGCAATTTTGGCAAACCCGGCGGACTAGATAAACGACTCGATTTCCTTGACTTCGGTCTTGGTCGTGCCAAAGAAGCCGTTATCGTCGAACGCGTCAAAACCGGCTCCCCCCGCTAGCACGGCGTCCAGCGCGGCGCGAACGTTGGTGGCGATGATGGTATCGTTGCCGGAGTCGGTATTGATGTTGATGGATTTGCTGGAAGTAACTGAGGTCAGCGTCACGCGGTCGTTGTTATCGCCGGTTTCGATGTTCAAATCCTCGGTCGAGCTGTAATTCGACAGGCTGACGCGGTCATCCCCCAGGTCGGTGGTGATCCCCAGGGCAAAGGCCGAACCGTTGATCAGGGTGACGCTGTCATTGCCGGCCTTGGATTCGACGCTCAGGTTTCCCCCCACGATAAGGCCGTTGCTGGTAATCACGTCATTGCCGGCATCGGTAATGATGGTGGCATTGAACCCGACCGAGGTGTTGTTGAGCACCACCCGCCCGGCGTCCTGGCCCAAATCGACCACCAAATCGCCGCGAATAATCGCGTTATTCACATTGGCCTGGTCGCTGCCGGCGTCACCAATGATCGAGACGTTATTGGCCACGCGGGCTCCCACGGCGACAAAATCATTTCCCGTCCCCAAATCGACATTCAAATCCCCTTCCAGGCTGACGCGGCCAACCGTGACGCGGTCGTTGCCATCGCCCATGCGAATGTCCAGCTTTTCCAAGCCGGGATTAAGCAATGTTACCGCGGGCAGGCCGTTCACGGTGGTCCCATTGAGACCGCGAATCGTGACATTCCCTGCATCGCTTTGAGTGATGTTGATTTCATTACCCAGGTTGTCACCGGTCACATTGAGCAGCGTTCCCTCTAGGGCGATGGCCACATCGCCCGCCAGCGCGATGCGCGATTCACATTGTTCAAACTTTAGCTGGCGGCCGTTACGCAAACGATTTCTGACTGACATAGTGTTACACTCCCGTGTAAATGACCGAGGCCCGGGGTGGGCGGGTCAGGGTGCGAAATTGCCAGCGGCACATGCCGCCGACCTTCATCCCAAAGGACCAATGGAACTGCCCCGAACCGTCAGCAAAAACGTAAAATCTGGAATTTACGTGGACTTTTTTGGAATTGGCGGGGAACGTGGCGGTTTACCTGTCTTTTTGCGGTCCTCTAACTAGAATAAAGCCAAGCAAGGCTCTGTTTTTACCCAGATTCGCGTGTTTCATGACTATCCTTCCCTCTCAGGACCCGCCAGATCGAACCGCGCGCGGTTTTTCGGATTCAGAGGAAAAACCGCATAGCGACGGGTCGTTATTGCAGTTTTATCGGCAGGGAAACAACGCTGCGGCGGAACAGTTATTTGCACGATACGCGGCCAAATTGGAGCGCCTAGCAAAATACAATTTATCCCGCGCCGCGGGCCAAAGAATCGACGCCGAAGATATCGTGCAATCGGTTTTTCGCCGATTCTTTGCATCGGTGGATCGGGGGAATTACGATTTGCCCCGGGGGGCCGATTTGTGGTCGCTGCTGATGGTTATTGCCCTCAACCGTGTTCGCTCTGAAGAAGCCCTGCAGCGGGCGGGGATGCGCGACATCCGCTGCACGGTCCCCTTTGAAGATCAACATCCCGCCGGTCCCGGACTCTCGGCCGAACAGGGGGATTTGACCCGGTTGCTCATCGCCGAGGCGATCGAGGATCTCCCCGCCCAACACCGGGCGGTGGTGGAACTGCGGATCCAAAATTACGAGGTTGCCGAAATTGCCGCGCGGGTACAGCGTTCCAAACGGACAGTGGAACGACTCTTGCAAGAAGCCCGCGCTGCTTTACTTAAAAACCTGGGAGACGATGCCCCGGAGCCACTGTTATGAATATTCCCGCCCCCGCGCGCCAACTTTCCCCCGTTACCCCGGCGGAATTACTGCTGGACGACTATGTGCAGGTCTTTGAAAATGCCAATCCCGACGCGGCGGGCCGGGATTTGCGCGAATTTGCTCCCGCCGCCAGCCATCCCCAGTATTTGGATATCTTGTGCGAACTAGCCCGGGTGGACCTGGAACAGCGGGCGGACCGGGGCGAATCGTTGTTGCTGGACGAATACCGGCAGCGCTATCCCGAACTATTCCAGGTCTCGGCTATTAGCTCGCGGCTGGAATATGAATACCGGCGACTGGTGGGGGCCTGCGCCGCGGAACAATTGGGCGATAGCCTGGATCCGTGGCGGTTTTCCCCCAGTCTGCTCCGCGAACTATCTCTCCCCGCGCCGGCAGGCGCGTCGCGGGGCGATAGCGCGCAATCCACCGCGGTGGAGGATTGCGGTTTTACAATTTTAGGAGAATTAGGTAGCGGCACCTTTGGCAAGGTCTATTTAGCACGGCAAGCTATTCTGGCCCAGCGATTGGTCGTGTTGAAAATCACCTCCGCCGAACTGAGCGAGCCGCAAATCCTGGCCCGCCTGCAACATGCCAACATCGTCCCGATCTACTCCGTACATGTGGGGCGGGGGCAGACCACGCTTTGCATGCCGTATTACGGAGCAACCACGTTTGCCCAGGTGCTGCGGGGATTGCCGGGAGGGGACCGTCCTCCGCATTCCAGCCAGGCATTGTTGTCCACATTGTGCAATCAACAATCGACGTTGTGTAATCAGCAATCCACGCTGGGTAAGGAACCATCCCTATCGACCAGCGCTGGTGCATCCCAAGTTCCCGACATCCTGGATCGGCTCACTCACCCGGAGGCGGAAGAGTTGTTGGTGGGACCGCACCCGGCGTTGCAGCGGTTGCAAAACTCCGACTACGCGACGGCGGTTCTATGGCTCTTTGCGCGGTTGGCCGATGGCCTGCAGCACGCGCATTCCCGCGGTATTTTGCATCTGGATATCAAACCGGCGAATATTCTGCTTGCCGATGATGGCACGCCCCTCTTGCTGGATTTTAATTTAGCCCGCGACCAACGGAGGGAATCGACAACCGAAGTCGAAAAAGTTGGCGGGACGTTGGGCTATATGTCCCCGGAACAATTACGGCACTTTAATACTGGCAATGAAAAACTGGATGAACGGAGCGATATTTATTCGCTGGGCCTGGTCCTTTATGAATTTTTGCGGGGGGAACGACGCGTCACGGCCAACGCACAAACAATCGGGAAGGAACAAATTGCGGCGCAACTGGACGAACGCCGTCGCGTACCCGCCGCACTCGCCGGAAAAAGCCCCGGGTTAACCCCCGCCGTGGATGCCATCGTCGCCAAGTGCTTGGCCTTTGACCCCGCCGCTCGTTATCAAACCGCTGCGGAATTGCGGACGGATTTGGATCGGCAATTGGAAAATTTTCCGCTGCGGTACGCGCGTGAAAAATCCTGGCTGGAACGGCTGTCCAAATGGCGGCGGCGACAACCCCGCTTGGCCACGGGTTTGGCCACCGCGGCGTTGGCCGCTTGTATTCTGATTCCCTTGGCGACTTTGAGTTGGTCTCGGGGTAACGCGTTGCTGACCTCGCGGCATGATTTGCTCGTCGCCGATATTCGTGACACGCAAGCCAATTTTTACACCGCCAAGGATCGTAGCGAACTCCTGCTGTCACTATCTGGCGGTGATCTGGATTTGACGACGCCCGGCATCTTTCAAGCCCAAACGGCGTTACAAACCCTCGAGGAGGCCGCGTTTCACCCCGAACGCCAGACCGCGTTAGCCGCCGCCCTGACCCCCGCGGAACAAAAAAAATTACGACACGCCGCCGGTGAACTGTCCCTCAGTCTGTCGCGGGTATTTTTACAACAATCACAATCCAGCGCCGATCAAAACGTTCGCCAAGTGGCCTGGAACCAGGCCCGGATGTGGCAAGAACACGCGGCCAAGCAATTCTCGCCCGAACGGCCCCTAGGATTGCGTTGGCAAGCCGAAAATCTTTCATCCCCGGTCAATACAGAAATGCTCTTGGCCAGGGTCGAGAATGCCTCCCGTGAAAAAACGGCCAGTGCCGCCGATTTGCTGGTTGCCAGTCAAGAGTTGTGCCGTCGTGGCGCGTATGGCCAGGCGATTCCGCTGTTAGAGCGGGCAGCGCTCTTGGAAGCACGCAATTACGCCATCTGGCTGACACTGGGACAGGCCTACTACCACCAAGAAAAATTCCCCTCCGCGGCCGCCGCCTTCGCTGTCTGCATGGCTCTGCGCGAGGATGTGGCCTGGGCTTACTTTGGCCGAGGACTATGCCATCTGCGCAGTCGGGATTTTGCCGCCGCGGAGGCCGATTTTTCGGCTGCCAGCCAACGCGAACGGAATTTTTGGGCCGCCGATATCAACCGCGCGTTAGCGTTACTAGAACTCAATCAACCCCTCCCGGCCAAGCAACTACTGGATGATGTCCTGGCCGTCGGTCAACACCAGACCCGGGCATTACTATGGCGGAGCAAGGCGCATACGTTACTCGGCGATGCCGCCGCCGCCCAGCGCGACAAAGCCGCCGCCCTGGCCAGCACACCCACGGACGAGACGGGCTGGGTGGCCCTGGGATACGAGCAACTGGACAGTGCGCCTGGCCAGGCCATCACGTGTTTTGACAAAGCGCTACAATTAAATCCCCATTCGCGCGAGGCACTGCAAAACAAGGCCCATGCCTTGTCGGAACAATTAGGCCAGGTTGAGGAGGCGGTGGCGGTCTTGGATCAGTTGCTAAAGCTGGACCCCGCTTACCTGCCCGCGCTGGGGGGACGGGGCGTGCTTTTGGCGCGGTTGGGTAAGCGCGAACAGGCCCACGCCGATGCCCAGGCTTGTCTCAAACTGGATCGCAATCCCCAAACACTTTATCAATTGGCGGGGATATACGCGCTGACCTCTCGGCAGGACAAAGGGGATAAAGCCCAAGCTTATAACCTAGCCACCCTGGCATTCCAGGCTGAACCGCGTTTACTGGACTGGGTCGCCACGGATCGGGACCTGGACCCACTACGGTCGGATGCGGAATTTTTAGAATTGTTAAATAGATTTTCACAATTACCCGGCGAAATGAGCCACTCTGCCGCTGGGGAAACAACCGTCACTCCCCCCGTTTCCCAATAATCACCGCGCCACGCGCGGGGCAAGACTGGCGATTACACTTCAGGAACGATGCAACGACCTTTTTCCATCAACCGTCGCCACCACCGCCGCCTGAATATCGAGCGGCTGGAGTCGCGCGATCTATTTACGACCTGGGGTAATCCCTGGCCGGAGCCAGAGCGGCTGACGGTCAGCTTTGCGGAGGATGGCACGCAAATCGACGGACAAGCAAGCGCGTTGTTTGCCCAACTGGACGCGCAACTGACGCGCGAAACCTGGCAAACCCAAACATTGTTGGCCCTGCAAACCTGGGCCAATTATGCGAACTTAAATTTTCACGTGACAGACGACGGCCCGGCCCCTTTTGGCAAAACCACCAGCGCGCAGGGCTTGAGCGGCGCGGGAGATATTCGCATCGGCGCGGTGCCGCTGTCGAATAATGAATTGGCCGTCGCGGCTCCCTACAATCTTTACAGCGATTGGTCGGGCGAGGTGGTGGTCAACACGCAATTCACTTTTGGAGTGGGTCCAGGCGCGGCTTTTGACCTTTTCACGGTTCTGTTACAAGAGACCGGCCACGCCCTCAGCCTGGCTCCCAGCGTGGCTCCAGAATCGGTGTTATTCGGCAATTATCTAGGCCCACGGACGGATTTGTCCTCCTTGGATATCCAGGAAGTCCAGCGTTTATACGGACCCCGGCGCGCGGACCGTTTTGAGGGGACCGGAGGCAACAACCAGTCCTCCACCGCCACGCCGCTAAGTTTTATTAGCGATGTGGATCAATACATCGGAATTGATCCCCGGGCCGGAGCAGCCCCGTTTATCGCCGCCGCCGATCTGACCACGCGGACCGATGTGGATTTTTATCAATTCACCCTTCCCGCCGGGCTGAATGATTATCGGGTGGTATTGCGCACCAGTAATATCAGTTTATTACAAGCCCAGATAACAGTTCGTGACTCGCAAGGAAACATCGTCGGTCAGGCGGCGGCCAGTAGTCCGACCATCGGTGACCTGGAATTATATGTGGCAAATGCCCAGGAAGGCGAAGTTTATTCCGTGTCGGTCGCGGGAGCGGCGGGCAATGCCTTTGACGTGGGTGGTTATGAGCTGGCGATTGGACTGGAGGCGCAGGAAGCGCTCTTCCCTTCGGTGTCGACTTTTATCAATGACGACCGGGGGGATGACGACGATGGCATAGACACGCTGGTGGTGCTCAACCCCAAAGTCAGTACAATTGGCGTACCATGGGATTATAGCCAGCGGGCCAGCCTGAGTTTTTCCACCGATCGCGACTTCTACCGCATCACTGCGCCAGCGGACGCAAATACCATGGCCGCGCTGGTTGTGGCGGTTTGGCCGCTTAATCCCCAAGATTTTCAACCGGCGTTGAGTGTTTCCGCCATGGCGGATTTTTCCAGCTTGTTACCCGCCACGGTATTAAGAAATGACTCTGGCGCGTATTCCCTGGAAATCAAAAACATCACCCCCGGGGCAAATTACTACATCAAGATCGCCGCCGCGCAGCCCAACGGTTCGCAGTTGGAGGGAAATTATCTGTTAGCCGCCGATTTTCGTCGGACACAAACTTTTTTTCGCAGTTTGGCCGCGGGCTGGCTGAATGAAACCACGCTAGAGCAAACCTACCTGCTGCGGAACACCGAATCGCGCCTGCATCATTGGCGCCTGACCGTGAATGCCCCCGCGGGCTCCACCACGCCCGCAACGGTTCGACTAGGTATTTATAACTCGACGATGCAACTCGTCGGGACCTTTACCGCCACTACTGGAGAACCAGCCACTTTTTCGGCCTTGCTGCGTCCCGGGGTTTATACCCTTAAATTCATGGTGGATGGCGTTAACCCGCAGCTCAACCAGCGCCTGACATTTCATTTAGCCGCGCTTGTTCTTAGCGATCCCCTTGGTCCCACGCGCGTCGACCCGGGGGGTACGCCCGTGGGCGGAGGCTATGTTCCCACCTACACTGTTCCCACGCGTCCCTATTACAGCTTTTATTTCTTTGGACGCAACTTTACCTGGGTGCGACCCCGGGTACCCGTTGGCTCGCCATAAGACTGCCCATACTCGCGGCGCATCCATACCCCCGCAATAAAAAAAACACCCCGAACCGCGCTATCGCGATTCGGGGGGCGGGGTCAGTCAACATAACTTTCTGTGGAGAATCACGGATCAATCACTGCCCTAGGCAATATCCGCCAGGGCGGTCCTAGAACTAGCTTTTCCCGAGACGGCAACCATTGGATAAACTAATATTCGTGGTAGCCGTGTTTCGGCGACGGGACAGGCTGCTGTGTCCTGCGGGCAACCTTTCCTTTCGCCGTTAATCACACAACCTTAGTCCTTAAAGTCCAGGAACCACCATCCATCATCCCATTCCAGCGACACTTTCCGCCAACCCAGCGGAACTTGCGGATAGGGATAAAACGGCCCAATGTACGGCCAAGCCGTCGCGGAATACTGCTTGGGATAGTTCACCGCGGCGTAGTTGGGATAAGCCGCGTAGCTAGGCCAGGCGTAATTCGGCATGTTGGGGCTGTCATACATCGCCGGAGGCGGGCACGACGCGGGGCTAGGAATGTGCGCCGGCAGGGGCGCTCCCTGAACTCCTAATTCTCCCGGAACGGCATAACTATCGCCAGCCGCTGGTACTTGGCGGCTCGCCAGTTGGGGATAACCCAACGGACGGGCTCCTTGGGTGTTCACCTTGCGTGGTGTGGAACCAGTGTTGGCATAGGTAATCTTGCCGCTGGTCCCAGAGGCCGTTCCCACCGGGCGACCGGCGGATTGCGGTAGGGGTTGGGCGTATTGCGCCGGACGGGGCTGCGCTGCATACTGCGGAGCCGGCGCGTATTGCTGAGCCATGGGGTATTGTTGCGGACGCGATTGCGCCATTTGCCGTTGCTGCATTGGCATCGGCCGTTGGCTGGTCGCCTGCGGGGCATAAGTGGGCTGGGTCGGCATCGCCGCCGAGACCCGTTGCACTTCCGCCGGGGCGGGGGTGGGCTGGTTGGCAAATAAATTGTTCGGCTGGCGAAGGCCGTTAGCGGCCCCCCGCGGAGCGGGAGCCTTGATTTCCAGATTATTAACCACCCGTTCGATCCCGGGGGTCACCTCGGCCAGGGCAATCGCACGATCCAGTTGATCGGCGTTGCTAACGCGGCCGTTCAACTCGACGATCCCCCCTTCCACGACCACATTGATGCTGTAGCCCTTCAACTGGCCGCTGTTCTTAAAATTCTCGGCAATCTGCTGGGCTAAATCCTGGTCGTCGGCCCGGCCCACCGTGGGCAGCAGGGCAGCGCACCCGGAAATCGCCAATCCTAACCAAAACCGTCGCATGTTTCCCTCCTGTAGCACGCGTCGAATCGTGTGGCAAACCTTTGGGGCATCCTACGGATGTTCCCGCCAGGCATCCCTGCCGCTGACCACGGCAGTCCACGCGATTCCTTGTTGTTGACTAGATCCCGTTAGCCACCGCACGTTATCTGCCGGGTGGGCATAGCGGCGAATTCCTTTACGCGGGTGTAAAAGAATCCCAAAAATCAGCCGCTGTGGCATCCTCCAGCGCAGTGCACGCAAGTGACTGATATTCAGTGTCGGATACCGATTGTGCCGTTGGGGAGTTTTTTTCGGGATTTATTGAAAATGGCAATTCTGCCGGGCATAGCAGATATAAGACACGTCTCTTAAACCCATACCAGCCATAGGCTTATAAAAACAAAACGGCATTCAAACCACTCTTTGGCAAGCTGCCCAATCTAAGAAAACCTTGCCGATTATGCCGTTGCCTTTAAGACCTGTTTGACGCTAGCAGTAGCGGGAAAGGCAAGTTCCTGCCGCGCGGGCATTTCTCTGCGCGCCCAGGGTAATTGCACGGTAAAAGTGCTTCCCTTACCCAATTCACTATGCAGGTTTATTTCTCCCCCCAGCAATTTGCACAGTTCCTTCACAATCGACAGTCCTAGACCCGTCCCCGAATACTCGCGGGTCATGGCATCGCCGCGGGCCAGGACCTGGGTCCCCTGGCGAAATTTTTCAAAAATCGCGGTTTGATCCTCGGGCGAGATCCCCACGCCGGTGTCCGCCACGCTGAGTAGCAGGTCGCCATAGACCACTTGGCCATTTTCGCTCGCATGGTTCTCTCCCGCCAAAGTCGCCGGGACCATCCGGGCGGAGACAGTAATTCGCCCCCCTTCGGGGGTAAATTTGATGGCATTGGACAGCAAGTTGTTTAAGATTTGCTGCAATTTGCCCAAGTCCTGAAAGAGGGGCGGTAAATCGGGCTCGATCGCGGCCTCGAGATCGATATTTTTCCGCTCGGCCAGGGGGCGGGCCATGTCGCACTGCGCGGAAATGGCGTGATCAATGCGAAATTCGCTCAACCGCAGTTCCATCTTGCCGCTTTCAATTTTTGCCAGGTCCAAGATGTCATTGATCATGTCGAGCAGCATCCGCCCCGACTTTTGAATATTGGTCACGTAGCGCTGCTGTTTGTCATCGAGCGATTTGATGGAACTTAACACATCGCTAAAGCCAATAATGCTGTTCAGCGGCGTGCGCAGCTCGTGACTCATGGTGGCGAGAAAATCGCTTTTCAGACGGTTCATCTCGTACAGCCGCATATTCAGCTGCGCTAGTTCGTCAACCTTTAGATCCAATTCGGTCTTCCCCTGCGTTAATTCTTCCTGGGCTTCGACCAGATGCCGCACCATTTTATTAAACGAATTGGCCAAGTCCTCAAACTCGTCGGCGGTTTGAATTTCGGCCCGGGCATCCAGCTTGCCGCGGGCGACTTCGTCGCTGACATCACGCAGGTGTTTTAGCGGTTTGACAATGACATACCGCACGATCACATAGACCGCCACCACGGCGAAGAACGTCGTAATGATCGCCGCTCCCAAAAAGATCGCCCGATTAAAATTAATCGCTTTTTGAGTATCGGAATCCGGCAGGATAATTTTTACCACGCCCAGCAGATCCCCTTCCCGCAATTCCGTTTTGGTGGGATCAAAGGCGATCCCCTGACGAGTAAGATAGTTTTTATACATGGTGTCATGGCAGATGATACACTGCGAATTTGACGCCCAGACCGGCTGATAATAGGAATAGATACCCCGGGCGTTATCCCGAAATTCCTCAAATAACTCGTCGTTATTTCCCGCATAAGCAATTCCGGTTTGATTCTCGACGGGTGCGGTTTTTTTATAGGGTTGCAGTTTAAAAAATCGTTCGTAGACCTGCCGTTCTTCCTCGGTAGCCGGATGATGCTTTTGATCCTTATTATACAAAGAAAAAACTTGATATTTGTATTTTTTGGATTGCCAGTCTTTGCCTAATTCCTCGACAACTTCTTCGTATCCTTGAAGCGAGGGAATATTCTTTTCGTCGTTTTCCCAATGCACCTGGACCAGGACCGGATCGACCAGAGCCTGTCCGGTATTACGGGTATTGGCATAGACCAGTTCCTCGGTCCGGTTGCCATACCACCAAAAACTTCCCAAGATCAAAACCAATAAACATCCAGCAAACAGCAGCAGGCATTTGATTTCCAGCCTGGATTCGCCCAAGACGCGTTTAAAGGATTGATACGACATGCTTGGATCGGGAAGGGAAAAGGTAAACCGCCGCTTAAATTGTCGCGCAAATCCCCCAAATTGTCAAAATCATTTTACCTGCTGCCAAATTGGTGCCTGCTTAGAGCATTTCCTGCGGGTCGATATCGACCACCCATTGGACTTCTTCCGGGGGAGCCGCCGAAAGTTGCGCCTGCCGCAGGGCTGTCCGCAAATGCCCTTCGTCCGCCGCCTGCGCCAAAAAATGAAACCGGTACAGATTGCGCAGCTTGGGCATGGGGGCCGCCGCGGGACCCAGCAATCGCAGGTCCGGGGTGAGTTGTTCCAAATTTTTCCGTACCTGGTCGGCCAGGGTTTGCGCGGTCGCCTGGGCCACTTGCTCGTTAGGACCACGGACAATCACCCGCGCCAGGGGCCAAATGGGAGGAAAATGACCTCCCTCGCGCAAGGGCATTTCTTGTGCGGCAAACTGGGCATAATCATGGCGGGAGGCGGCTTGAATAGCGTAATGATCGGGATTGAGGGTCTGGACCAGGACGCGGCCGCCACGTTCTCCCCGCCCTGTGCGACCCGCGACCTGCGTCACCAGTTGAAACGTTCGCTCCGCCGCGCGAAAGTCCGGCAAATGCAACGCCGTGTCGGCATTGACCACCCCCACGAGCAGCACATTGGGAAAATCCAGACCCTTGGCGATCATTTGCGTCCCCAGCAAAATATCCACCTCGTGCTTGCTAAACGCCTCAAACGCCCGCGCGTGGCTGTCGGGCTGTTTCATGGTGTCGGTATCCATGCGCAGCACGCGTGCTTCGGGAAAACTGGCTTTGACTTCGGCTTCTAATCGTTGGGTGCCCATCCCCGAATAGCGCAGTCCAGGAAGCTTGCATTGGGGACAAGCCGCGGGGGCGCGTTCGGAATGGTCGCAATAATGGCAAACCGCAATTTCACCGGTGCGATGGTGTGTCAGGGGCAATTCACAATCGGGACAGCGCACGACAAAACCACAGCCTGGACACTGGATATGCGTGGAATATCCGCGCCGATTGAGTAGTAAAATGATCTGCCCCCGGTCGGCCAGGGTTTGTTTCATGGCGTTTTGCAACTGCCGACTCAATGCGCCGCGCACTT
Source organism: Pirellulales bacterium (assembly GCA_033762255.1). Lineage (NCBI taxonomy): Bacteria > Pseudomonadati > Planctomycetota > Planctomycetia > Pirellulales > Pirellulales bacterium. The sequence continues at coordinate 52,338 of JANRLT010000033.1, forward strand.
GCCGGGCGTCGCGCATGTCCACCGTCAGCACATCGGGCAGGGGACGATTGGAAACCCGGCGCGGAAGTTCGCACAGGACCGCCTGGCCGGACTGGGCCCGGTGCCAACTTTCGATTGCCGGAGTGGCCGATCCCAACACCAGGGGGACAGATTCTTCCCGCGCGCGCCACAGCGCCACATCCCGCGCGTGATACCGCGGTGTTTCGCTTTGTTTGAAACTCCCCTCGTGCTCTTCATCGAGAATTATCAACCCCAGGCGCGAGCAAGGGGCAAACACCGCGCTGCGCGCCCCCACAATGACCGATACCTCTCCCCGGGCAATCCGCTCCCAATGCCACAACCGTTCGGCATCGCGCAAATGGCTGTGCAACACCGCCACCTGGGCAAAGCGGGCTTGAAAGCGTTCGCGGGTTTGGGGGGTGAGGCTGATTTCCGGCACGAGCATGATTGCCTGTCGGCCAAAGCTCAGTGTCTCATCGATGGCCTGCATATACACTTCGGTTTTTCCGCTGCCAGTGACTCCATGAATAAGAATCGTGGCGTGCTCTCCAGCGCGCATCGGATCGATGATGGCGGCCAAGGCCCGCGTTTGATCCTGGTTCAGCTTTAATTGGGCCTCGGACGGCGTGTCCGCCTCCACGCCCACCCCTTCGCCAACAAAGCGTTTGGTCAGCTTGATGAGCCCTTTTTTTGCCAGGGATTGAATCGGCCCCGGCGTGCATTCACACTGCCGTGCCAAATCCGCCAGACTGATCGTCGCGGGGTTTTTAGTCAGATAGGCCAGGACTGCCTGCTGTTTGGGCGTGATTTTAGGTGGTTGAGAAGCGGCCAAACGCTGGTGAACCTGGGGATGAAGCGTAACCTGGGTAATTTCCCGCAGGGTTTGCTTGGCCCGTACGGCGGCCGGCAGGACCGTTTGTAACGTCGTTCCCCAAGTACATAGGTAATGGTCCGCCATCCAGCGTGTCAGATTCAACATCGCGGGGGTCAATAACGGACGCTCGTCAATGATGCGACCCACGCTTTTCAGCTTGTGCTGGCTCGTGGTGTTGGGGGCTAATTTTACACAATAGCCCACCGTGGGGCGATTTCCCCGTCCCAACGGCACCTCGACCCGCTGACCAATTTTTATGCTCGCCCGCAGAGGCTCGGGGACTTCGTAATCAAACGGCTGTTCCACGCCCGCGGGAAAAACCACCGTGGCGATCAACCGATCGCGACGATCGTCCGCCTCCCACGGTTCAGCTTCAAAGGTAAACAGATTTTGCTGTGCGGCCATAGCCCGTTATGATACCAAATTCCCGGAAAGTCGGACGGGGGAGGGGACCGGCCGAATGTCGCGGTAAAATCGTGTCCCCCGGGAGACCGCGTTCTTTGGATGTGGATTTTTACGGTAGAATTTTATGCGATTGGGAATTTTTGGCGGAAGTTTTGATCCCGTGCATTATGGGCATTTGTTGTTGGCGGAATCCTCTCGGCAGCAGGCCCGGCTGGATCGGGTCTATTTTGTACCGGCCAATATTCCCCCGCATAAACTGGGCCAGCTGCGGGCCGATGGGGCGGATCGGGTGGAAATGCTGAAGCTGGCCATCAGCGGCCAGGATACGTTTGCCTATTCCACCTGCGAACTGGATCGCGGCGGGATTAGCTATACCGTGGAAACGCTGCGATATTTTCATAAAACAGAACCAGCCGCCGATTTATTTTTATTGTTGGGAGCGGATTCCCTGCACGACCTGCCAAACTGGAAAGAACCTGCCGAAATCTGCACGCTGGCTCTCCCGCTGGTAGTAAATCGAGAAGGGCACACTTCGCCCGACTGGCAACTGTTGGCTCCGTTTGTCTCTTCGCAGCGGTTAAAAGAAATCGCCGCTAACGGGGTCGTCATGCCCGGCATGGGGCTAAGTTCTAGCCAGATACGCCAGGCCGCCGCGGCTGGATCCAGTATTCGCTACCAAACCCCCCGCGCTGTCGAGTTATATTTAATCACGCACAAGCTGTATGGTGCGTAGCAGAATTCGCAAGACGTAGCAGAATTCGCAAGAATTCTGACCCTAACAAATTCCGCTACAAAGAACCCTCGGAACTTCTTGCTAGTTCCGCTACTAGTTCCGCTACCTTACGCCGCACGCGCCTGAAATTGCAGCGTTCGCAGCAATTCCGCGCTCAAGGCCACCCGCGAACCCAGCGCGGGCTCTCTTCGCAGGGCATCCAGCACGACGTGCAATTGCTCCCGCGGGGCTTGATTGGGATCCAGGATCAGCCACGGTTTGCCCTTTAATTCGCAAACGCTACTCTGGCCCAATTCTGGCTCAATCCGCAACTGATAACCTAGCTTTTGCAGGGCGGCAATTCCCTGATCCAATAAATCGACGGTATGGACACGTTCGCTGGGCATGGTTGGCCTCCTGCCTGGTAAACGCACAAACGGCGGAAATCTTCCTGATTTTTACCTTGCTAGCGGTGAATGGGTCGCGCCGGCTTGCCCTGGCGGATTCCCCGTTAACCTCTAGCACCTAGCTTTGAATTCTAACGGGGGCTATTCCAGTCTCCTAGGTTAGTTGGACGATACCCCTGTTACGACTTAAAACTTCCCCAAATAATGCCCTTAAACCTGCGCAAGGCAGTTAACATCGGCCAAATGGGAAGTTTAATTTGGGAGATTTACCCAAAGCGGGCAAATCTCCCCGCCTGATGTTTTCGCCAGGGAACTTGCGGAAAATTTGCTGCACCGCTTTTTACGGCAAGCAAAGGAACTATTGAATGTCCACGGTCAGTTCTGAGCATTCTGTGTCAATTGCCCCGTTTTCCCCCGTTGCCACAACAGAGCAGGAATTAGTCGCCGCCCGCCAGCAAATCGCGCATTTAACAAAACAACTCCAGCATGCGCAGCGTTTAACAGCCTTGGGGGACTTGGTGGGAACCACCACGCATGAGTTTAACAATGTTCTAACAACTGTCATTAACTACGCTAAACTAGGTTTGCGCCACGCGGATAACCCCACGCGTGAAAAAGCACTGACAAAAATCCTGGAAGCGGGACAACGCGCGGCACGGCTCACAAATGGCGTGTTGGGATTTGCCCGAAACCGCACCAGCGAGTTTGAGCCGACCGACCTGCATAAAGTCATCGAGGATGTGCTGGTTTTGCTCGAACGGGAACTGCAAAAATACAAAATCCGGCTAGATCTGCAGCTTGAACCGACCACGCCCGCTGTCTGGGCGAATGGCAATCAAATCCAGCAGGTGCTGCTAAATTTGGTGGTTAATGCCCGTCAAGCCATGCCGCAGGGGGGACAACTGGTGTTACGTTTAGCCCCGGCCCAAGAACCGGGTTACGTGGATATCTTTGTTCGGGACACTGGCTGCGGGATGCCGCCGGAAACGCTTCGACGCATTTTTGATCCGTATTTCACAACCAAAAGTGGGCCAGATGCCACTGGCAAAGGGGGAACCGGCCTGGGGTTATCCCTGTGTAAGGACATTATCGAAGCCCATCATGGGCGGATTCGCGTGGAAAGCAGCGTTGGTAAAGGGACGGCCTTTACACTTAAACTACCCGTCGCCAGCGGAAAAATCTCTTAAATTTGGCAAGTTCTCGGAACGAGAACGGGGTTCGCCGAGGCTGGCTTTGCTATGATAATGAGTTAGGCAAGGTCATCGTGCAATTGTCTTTCCCCCCGACGCGCTCCCCATGCTTTCTATTTTTTCCCCCGCAAAATGGGGATTATGTCTGTGTTTTGTGGCTTTTATCAGCACACAACTCCATGCCATCGACATCATCGGCATTCAGTATGCGGGGCTAGACCAACCGCGCATTAATGCCGTTTTGCGCCGCTCGCCCAATGGAGCCCCCCTGGTGGCGGATTTTGGCTTTGGCATCACTACCATCAATATTCAGGCCTTTTATGATACCGGTGCCAGCGGTTTACTACTAAGCGACCAAACAGCGGACTTTATGGGAATTGCCAAGTCTCGCTTTCCCGAACCAAACGGGCCGTTGGTCTCTTATTTTGACGTGGGTGTCGCCGGGGCCGAGGAATTTCACGTTTCCGAACCCCTATATGTGGGCTTGGCGCCATTTGAAGATACCCTGGATGCGGAAAATCCAGCCAATTACACCCAAAACTTTGGCCCGATCCGCTTGCAGATGGCGTTTCCCCCCTCAAATCCCCTGTTAGATGGGTTAGACGTCTTTGGAATGCCTATTTTTGCGGGAAAAGTCGTGGTTATCGACCCCACCCCGGTCGATGTGGACCCCACGATCGGTCTCCCCCTGGGGACGATGCGGACGTTTGTTTACAACCCTGGAACTCCCTTTAACCCCAATAGTCTCGCGACCAATCCCGGCATTCCCCCGACCCCCTATCAAGTGCAGATGAGCTACGCCCAACTGGACGAATTTACCGAAGTTGACCCTGTCGGGGCACCCGGCCCCACCCTCGCCCATAATCCGTTTATCGGTCCCAACCCCGTCCTTCAGCTCCACCCAAATCCCCCGACCGATAATACACCGCCGGTGGTTCTGGGTTATAACGGGCACCAAACAAGCGGGAGTTTGCTGCTCGATACCGGGGCGGCGGCATCAATGATCTCCAGCCGCGTGGCGGCCGATCTGCATGTGCGCTACCGGCCCGGCACGGAAGGGACCGAAAACCCCCGCCTCGAGGAATTTGATCCGCAAAACCCCCAATTGCCAGGCACCCTGGTCCCGGGACAATACACCCTGGAAGTGGGTGGAATTGGCGGGACCAAAAAAATCGCTGGGTTTTACCTAGACACGATGCTCTTACGAACTTTACAGGGAAATACTAGCGACTTTGGCGATCCAAATCACCTTAACTATGGCTTGGCACCGGTCCTGGTCAACGATATTTCGGTGCAAAACCCCACCACCGGGCAAGTTTTAACCATTGACGGGTTGATCGGCACGAATATGTTTGCCGCCAGTACCGAAATCATCGCCGGGCCAATCCCCAGCTTTGGCGATATTGTCGATGGACCGTTTCGCTGGGTCGTTGTGGATGAGCCGAATGGGCGGTTTTCCGTCCAACCAAAGGAAATTCTAACGCCCAATCAATGGGCGCTGGCAGGTGGAGGGAACTGGTCTGAAGCAGCTAACTGGACGGAACAAGCCATTCCTAACAGTATTTTTGACCAGGCGCTTTTGGGTCAGAATTTTACCGGCGGAGGAAGTGTCGATCTTCAAAATCAAACGATCACGGTCGCCGGGCTTCGTTTTGATAATACCATGGCGGGCTACACGGTCGCGGCTAGCGGCACGGGCAAACTCATTTTAGAAGCCAACGGCAACAACCCCTATTTGACAAATTTGCTTAGCAATACTCAACAACACACGATTTCCGCGCCTGTGGAAATCCGGGGAAAACTGCATGTTTTAGCGGGAAATCAGCCAATTCAGCTGACGGGATCAACAACCTTTACCTCCGGGAGTTCGCTGGTGATAGAGACTGGCACACTGGCCTTTGCCCTGCCTCAGGGGGCAACTTCCACTTTGCCCCCGGGCATAACCGTGGAGGTTCAATCGGGGGCCAAACTAGAGTTAGGGGGGGTCGTATCCCCCCTAGGCAGCATCACCGGCAATAAAGCCGCTGTCATTACCACAGCCAGTGATAGCCAATTATCAATTACCGCGGGAAATCATGTTTTAGGCCATGTTTCGGGCGAAATCAGCTTCGCCACGCCTTTGGGAGCCACGGTCGGCCAAACCTACTTATCCGCGGGAGCTACGCTATCCGTCATGGGACTGCGGCTAAACCGGCTGGAACTAACGGCGGGAACAGCCAACCAACCCACGACGTTGACGGCTTTAACTACCGATGGCGGCTCTGACGGACTAGTGTTGCTGGACAATCGCCAAGCAAATGGCGGAAGCGGCATTCCGGGGCTGATTTTGGGCCAAAATAGCGTCCTGGACCTGCAAGACAACGATCTGGTGCTCCATTATAGTTCCACCCCCAGTGACCCTAATCCGGGGGCTTTAATCACGCAATACGTCGATAATTTTTTCACCGACACGCCGAATCTCCCGCGGATCGCGTCTACCACGGTCCTGAACAGTGGCGGCACCCGCATCATTGTTCCGGTGGATAACGCCGTGGCAAATTTTGGAGATGTGGGGAATCCGTTTTATGATCTGACACTAGGGAATTCGACGGCGGGAACCGGTTTTCAGCAAATTTTAGTGCGATTTACCTTTCCGGGGGATTACAACCTCGATGGCAAGGTGGATGGCCTGGATTACTTGGTGGTGGACTCTAACCAGGGGTATATGGGGAGTGGCGGGGTAGGGGGGTGGATCTTTGGAGACGGAAATTTTGACGGAATCGTCGATACCGCCGATTATTTGCCCGTGGACAGCTATTTAGGCTCGGGAATGGGAAATCCCCTGGCGGAGGCCACTGTAACCGCCACTCCCGAGCCAAATTCCGCGTGGGGGTTAGCTTTTTTGGCGGGACTGGGGGCGGGTTTCGGCCTTTTCCGCCGTCGGGCCAAAACAGCCTAAAATCGGGCATTTTTTACTAAAAGCCCGCTAACGAATTTGCCAATTAGTGGACCTGGAGAAATTTTTTGGGATTTTTTGGACTGGACCTAGCCAAAAGCTTGACCAATCAGCTAGCTCTGGTTAAGGTATGTGTAGTTCGACCTGCGCAGTGCAGGCACGGTTGTAAGTGTTCTTTGAGGTAATCGCGGCAAAGATAGCCCAACGGAAATCTTCGCTTTTACTTCTCTTTTTTGGAGTCGCTAGTGGTTTAGAGAAGCAGCCATCTTCATTGGCTTGCTAGGTTTTCATCTCACGGGACGGAAGTCGGGTAACCGGCACTATACCCGCTTCTGAAGAAAGCACTAAATCACTTTTTCTGACTTACTTGGTTACGGTTGCACCTCATCATGGCAACCCACCAATTTACTCCGAGGCCTACACACTTAAGCGAGGATTGAACATGAACTTGAAGAACAAATTTTTGCTTGGCGCGATTGCAACTGTTGGCACTGGCATTTTTGCCGCCCCCGCCTTTTCCGCTTTGACCTACGATCTGCGCTTTGCCGATGGTACCAAGGTTAAAGACGCAGCTGTGGGCAATTACACAGTTAACCTATATGCCATCATCGATCAGGGAACTGGTGGATTTGCCGACGATTCGATCACTGGCGGTCTGCTGAATATCTATAGCAGTTCCACTGGTGGCGGAGCCATGAACGCTGGTAGTGGTGTTACCGCCCGCGTTGCTCCCGGCACCGGCGCTTTGACCACCCCCAACCTCAGCTTGGCCACCACGGCTGACGCGTCAGGCGATCTGCTCCGTTCCACGGTCCCCAACACCGCTGGCACGGGTGACGGCATCCTCGACTGGGGTGCCGACGAACGCTACATCACGTCGGGTGGCGGTGCCACTGCCGCTAATCCCCTGTTGTCCAACTACTTTGTGAATGGCGCTTCAGTTGCCGCTACGACCCGTTCCTACAACTGGCGCTTCACCCAGCCGTTTGTTCCTGGGACAGCGATTCCTGGTGGAATTTCCCAAGCCTCCACCGTTCGTCCCAATTCCTGGGAAGTCCTGATTGGCCAATTTACAATTAATGTAAACGGTGTTGGTGGTACTGGTACGACTTCCTTTACTCCCTTTTCTTGGCACCGTAATCGTGCCAGTTCCACGGCTCCCTCCGCCGCGGGTGGCAGTAACTACGTGCAAGACGGTGCCCTGGGTACGACTTTGCCGGGTGGTGTGAACGTACCTTATGCCGATGGTTCCTTTAGCGGTGTGACATTTAATGGTGTCATTCCCGAACCTTCCACGATTGTCCTGTGCGGCTTGGCCGCCATCGCCAGTGTCTACGGACTCCGTCGCCGCCTGACTGCCTAGTTGATGACTAGGGCAGATTGGTTATTCCTCGCTTTTTTTGTGCCAACGGGGTTGTCCAGTTCTTGGACAACCCCGTTTTTGTATTGGCACACAGTCGGAAATGCTGATATCAATATTTTAATTTCTATAAAACTGCCCACCACAATTGCCAGCCTCATACTGGATTATTGTGAGAGACGTGTGTGCATTAGGTATGTTTTGCATGTCGTTTCCCGCAAAAACATGTGAGAAAATGTGGGTTTTGTTATCAATTCAACAGTTTTCAACTACTTGTCCGTCCCCCCCGTTGATTTCGTTGACCTAGCGGAAAACCTCGTTATTTTCTTCTGTATGGCACCTATGTTTTGGTTACCTACACACAGGAGATTGCTAATGCGTTTGCGGACACAACTTTTCACGGGAGCTCTGGCGGCGGCCTGCATCGGCCAGTATTGCCAGACCGGTTTGGCGGTCATGACGTATGACCTGCGCTTTGCCCCGGGAACCGTCGGAGCCACAGCCGACAACAAGACGGTCTTGAATCCCACCACCGGCAATTATGCCGTTGAACTCTATGCCATCATCGACCGTAACAACGACACTTTTAATGACGACACCGTGACCGGCGGCGCTGTGAATATCTACAGCCAAAACACCGGCCTGGGTGCTCTGGCCGCTGGCACCAACAGCGGCGTAACCGCGAAATTGGCTGTCCCCACGCCTAATTTCCAATTTGTGTCCACCGCCGATCAGTCCGGCAATTTGCAACGCGATGAAAATGGTATCGCCCAGCCGAACGCCTTTGAAGCGGGCGTGAACTATGTGAGCGACGGCATTCTGGATTGGGGTGCTGACGAACGTTACATCACCAACGGTGGTGGTGCCACCGTGGCCAGCCCGATCCTGTCCGGTTATCACCGCGAAGGCTCGCTCATTAACGCCTCCAAGATCTATGCTTTCCGCTTTACGCAGCCATTTCAGTTGGGCCAAGCTGTGATCCCCGGTGTTTCTCAGCCATCCGCCGCCCGTGCCAATTCCTGGGAAGTGCTCGTGGGTCGGTTTACGATTGCGGTTAATGGATTAAACCCCGCCGCTGGCGGCAACGATGTGACCTCGTTTGTTCCGTTTTCCCAAAACCGCTACCGCGCGACCAGCACCTCCCCGACGACCAACGCCGGTGCCAACTACAGCCAAGATGGGAGCGCCCCCAACACCAATCCTGGTGGTTTGAATGTGCCGTTTGGACCTGATTCCTTTAGTGGTGTCAGCTTTGTCGTCCCCGAACCTTCCACCTACCTCATGTGCGGGTTGGCCGCATTTGCGGGGTTGTTCGGCCTCCGTCGTAAGTTTGCGTAGTTTGCGGTGACTAGAAAAACCAGCTAGGTGGGGCTGTCATGACCGTGACAGCCCCACCAATTTGTCCCATGAGGCAGGTTGGAAGAATTAGGAATTCTGGCGGAGAACCTCCCTTTTGAATCCAGGCAGTACTCATGATCCTGAATCATCACTAACTTACTAATCAACACTCAACTTATGGCAAATTGGGCAATTTTTTCCATAAGTGAATGTAATGACTAGAGTTACGCCAAATATACCACCAACAAAACCAGCTAATGCCAGTTAAATACTGGGGATTTGTGAGGATTATTTTAGTTTTTTCTTAGATTCCAGATTACCAAATTGTTGACTCCCTTTGTGGCTGCATGTTAAAGTAAGCCTCGGCACCCAATTACTCCGAGGCCTACACACATAGGGAGAAAGCTCATGAGTTTGCAGAAGAAAATGCTGGCGGGCATGATTGCCGCCGCATGCTCGGGCATGTTTGCCACGAGCGCGATGGCCATTATGACATACGATCTTCGTTTTGCTGATGGCACCAAATCTAAGGACGCCCTTCCTGGCGCCTACGTTGTTAATCTTTATGCCGTGATCGATCATGGCGGAGATAACAGCTTTAACACTGACAGCATCACTGGCGGTCAGCTTAACATTTACAGCGGGAAGGTTGGCGCGGGGGCTGTCGCCCCGGGCACCAATAGCGGCGTTACCGCCCGTGCCGCCACGCTGCCGACTCCGAATTTTAGCTTAGCCACAACCGCCGATGAGTCTGGCGATTTGATGCGTGATGCCAATGGCGCTGCCGCTCCGAACAATGTTGCCGACGTCCTGGGCGACGGCATTTTGGACTGGGGTGCTGACGAACGCTACATCACCTCGGGTGGTGGCGCGACTGCGGCCAATCCCCTCCTTTCGGCTTATCACCGTCAAGGAGTGTTGATTCCCAGCGCGACCAAGACCTACAACTGGCGGTTCACCCAGCCATTTGTTCCTGGCGGCGCAGTTGTTCCCGGCGTTTCGCAGCCCTCCAGTACCCGTCCCAATTCTTGGGAAGTTTTGATTGGGGAGTTTACAATTAATCTGGCGGGTGTCTCCCCCACGGCGACCCCCACGGATAAGACCACCTTTACCCCGTTCTCGCATCATCGGATTCGTTCGACCTCCTCGGCCCCCTCGGCCTCGGGTGGTTCGAACTACTCCACCGACGGCAACCTGCCTGGCAGCAATCCTGGTGGCGTGTCGACCCCCTACGGTGAAGGCGCTTTCAGCGGGGTTGAATTTGTCGGGATCGTTCCCGAACCTTCGACTTACGTTCTGTGCGGTTTAGCTGCAGCGGCTGGCGTATTTGGCCTCCGTCGCCGCAAGACCAGCTAACACATGCACTGACGAGTAATTAGGGTTTCTTTGCCACAGGGCTGTCCATTCGGACAGCCCTGTTTTTTTATATCGATGCCTAGCATGGCGGTTGTATTCTATTGAAATCAGCTAAAAAATTAACTCGCTGTTTAATGCAGCGCCCGCTCATACTAATCGCAAGCAATCATAGCGCGGTTTTGACCCAATTTACCAAGGGATTCCGCAACTCTGTTGGAGTAGGAGTTCCTTGGTTTTGTTCTTTTTCCCAGGGTTGTTCGCTGCGCTCCAACCCGTGGGCTTTGTTACCCAGTTTTATCATTGAACAGGGCGCGTTGCGGTACCCCCTCTCCCTCTGGGAGAGGGTCGGGGTGAGGGAAGCTACCGCAACGCGGTTATGGAACTCAGCCCAGGGTTGCCGCGTAGCGGCTACCCTGGGAATACCCCCTCTCCCTCTGGGAGAGGGCCGGGGTGAGGGAAGCTACCGCAACGCGGTTGTGTCATGCGGAAATAACCCAGTATTACTGGGTGCCTTCATAAATTGCTAGCCGCGCTATGTTTAGCTAGAAAGCGTATTAAACCCGCACTTCCGCCGCCAGAGCCGCATGATGGCGATATTTTTGGCGGATCGGCCCTACCACTTCGTCCAAAAATTCCCTGGTCTGCTGTCCCGCGCGACCCGTGAATTGGCTCGTTTCCATGGCCGCGTTCAGATCAATCCCCGCAAAATCCGGATCACGTTTGAGGCGTTCCAGCAGATCGTTGGGTAATCCCTGTTCTTTCACCTGCTTCGCGGCTTCCACGCTTGCCAGGCGGATTCGTTCGTGCAGTTCCTGGCGATCCCCCCCCGCCGAAACCGCCGCCATGAGCAAACTTTCGGTCGCCATAAAAGGCAGTTCCTCACGCAAATTGCGTTCTATCACCCGGGGATAAACCACCAGACCCGCGGCAATATTTTCATAGAGGATTAAAATCGATTCCACGGCCAAAAAAGCCTGGGGGATCACCAACCGGCGGTTCGCGCTATCATCCAGCGTCCGTTCCATCCATTGCGTGGCGGCAGTTTGTGCGGTGTTTTCGGCTAAACTAATGGCATAACGCGCCAGCCCACACATCCGCTCGGCCCGCATGGGATTGCGTTTATAAGCCATCGCGCTTGAGCCAATTTGCTGGGTTTCAAACGGTTCTTCCAGTTCCTTGCGCGCGGCCAATAACCGCAAATCGGTCGCAAATTTTTGGCACGATTGGGCGATTCCCGCCAGCGCGTCCAAAATCATCGCGTCAACTTTGCGCGGATAGGTTTGGCCCGTCACCTCATAGCTGGCTGCAAATCCCATTTTTTGCGTTACGCGGCGATCAAGTTCCCGCACCTTAAAATGGTCGCCGTCAAACAACTGCAAAAAGCTAGCCTGGGTCCCGGTGGTCCCCTTGACCCCCCGTGCCCGCAAGGTCTCGCGGCGATGCTCTAATTCGGCCAGATCCAGGACTAAATCATAGATCCATAACGTGGTCCGTTTGCCCACGGTCGTGGGTTGGGCCGGTTGCAGATGCGTAAACGCCAAACAGGGCATATCCTGATATCGGGCGGCAAAAGTGGCCAATTTGTCAATGACAGAAACCAGCCGTTGCATTAGCAGGTCCAGCCC
>JANRLT010000034.1 GCA_033762255.1 Pirellulales bacterium
GTCCGCCAGAAAGAGTGTGCCGTTGGTGATATTGGTGATTTGATAATGGGTCACTTCCGCCCCGTCAGCCGCATTGCGGGTGATGACCAACCCACCGCTCGACAGCGTGTCCTCGTTGGTGGTGGCATTCGTCACCGAGGGCGTATCCGCCATCGGCAGAACAACGATCGCGGCGGTGTTGATCCCGCCTCCTGCTTGTGCCAAGCTGGGACCCGTGGCCCCTTGAATTTGAAACGTCGCCGTACCAGAGAAGTTCGGATTTGGCAAAAACCGCAACCCCGCCGCACCCTGCGATAGCGTGAGAAAATCTCCATTATTGACCGGGGTGAGGCCATCGGCCAAATACAACTGTCCAAAAAAGCTATTACTGATCCGAAAATGAGTCGTTTGCGGACCGTCAAATGGATTGGGGGTTATAACGAGCAGGTTCGTGCTTAGTTGATCCTCATTAACGGTGGGAAAATTTGTGATCGGGGTGTCGGGAACAGGAGTAATGGATATCCCACGCGAGGCGGGGGGGCTTTGGGTCTGGCTATCGTCGGTTAGCTGAAACTCCACCGTTCGACTAAGAGGTCCGGGAGCATCGCTTAAGTTTTGATACTTAATACTGGCTAGCGCGGTTTGATAGTGGGCCACGCTGGCACTGCCCGTTAGCTTTAACTGTCCTGTGACATTATTAAAAGTGCCATTGATGCCGTTTTGATTGGTAAACAGCAAGAGATCCTGACCGGGGACATAATTTGTCAGCTTGACCGTGCCGCCGCTCAGTTGCGCACTGCTGAAATCTTGAACCTGGATTCCCGGATCAATCGCGATGGGCGCGCTATTCTCGACATAGGCAGCGCTTCCCGCACTGGTTAGAATCGCCGGCGCGCTTAGCAGTTCCCGCTCTTCACAGGCAAACGGCATCTGTAACAAGCGGGCTTGGCGGGGTGATGCGGGAGTCTGACCGAGCAACCATTCCGCCAAATCTGTGAACATTTTTGACATTGTTGCAAATCCAAAGGTGGTATCGCCAGCCGTTATTATCCCCACAGAACGGAAATGCTGTCAAACAATAGGCGCCTCTTGCCAGAAACTTTTTTCCAACCGGCAATCTTTATCAAAGACTGTTTGTGGGTGTTCCGACCCAGAATCCTCCAAGCCAGGTAGCAAAAAACGCCGTCAGCCGGGGAAAACTGGGCAAACCTTGCCGATCGAGAGCTTTAGCGCGGTATTAGCGGTTGTACCCAGAAACATCAGTTTATGGAATTTTCGGTTAGACACTGTTCGATGCAAAGAGAAGAGGCCGCTTAGACCCTTCGTTCCGCTAAGCCTTGGGTCGCGTTTATGCCTGGATTTGCGACCCCACCCGGCTTTATCCCCCGGCGTAGAGCGACAACGGACCGCATGGATTAACTACCTTAAAAGGTCAAACAGATGTTCTTTGCCCTCATCCACTCTCCCCGCTTGCAATCATTTTGCATGTTGGCGGTGCTGCGCGGTGTGCAACTGCTCTGGGCGGCATTATTGGTCATCATAGCGCAGTTGCTAGGGGCGGGGCTATGCCATGGCGCCGACCAGCCACGTCTGTTGCCCGCCACTTCCCCAACGGCAGAGCTAAAGGTCAAATCCGTGCAGTCCGTGCCGTTGGGCAAAAGCGGTCCGCAGACCGCCAGGACCCCCGCCAACCGATCCGGAAACCCAGCTCCCGCTCTCGTCCAAAAGTCATCAACCGCGCCAGGACGTACGATAAATGTAAAAAAACCAACCGCACGTCATGGGCAACCTATCCAGCCAGCATTCGCGCGCTCCCTGGCCAGCCAGATTGCGCAGCCCGGTGAGAACGTGGCAACCCCTCCCCCCATTCCCGCAAATCCTCGGCGCCAGGTGGATTTAGGCATCAAGCCGTTGGATCGGATTTCGTTGAATCTCACACCGTCCGCGGGGACGCTGCCGCGCGATCCCGCGTCCGCCAAATTTGCCTCCGCGGGAGAAGTTGACACCCGCTGGCAGACCGATCGCCAGTGGCTTCCCTGGACGTATGCCTGGCAGGCTCCGGTGTTTGCCCATCAGCCCACCTATTTCGAAGAGCCAAATCTTGAGCGTTACGGTCACACGGCCGGATGCTGGCAGCCATTGCTATCGGGGGCGCATTTCTTTGGCACGATCCCGCTGCTCCCCTACAAAATGAGCCTCGATCATCCGCATGAATGCATTTATACGCTGGGTCATGGCCGCCCCGGCAACTGCAACGCCTGGCAGCCCCCCAGTTGCTATTTTGATCCCAAGGCCCTGGTGGTCGAAGGGGGAGTCGTCACGGGACTGATCTTTTTGTTTCCCTAAATAAAATCCGCTAGCAAATGCCTCTCTGGTGGTGTACGGCCTGATCAGGCATTTGCCAGCGGAATCCCGGCAAGAACGCTAGCCTTCCCAATGGGCGGCGACCGGTACGCTGCCCGCGATCGCCATGGCGGGCGCTTCGGCAATTTGGGGACGATCTTCCTCGGGAGCCGATGGAACAAATTCCCCGTCAATCCATTGGATCAACTTCGATATACACAGTTGGTTGACGCTGGTTTTAAGTTCCATCGCTTCCACATTGAGGGCTTCGTGCAGGCTCTTGGGCATGCGCACGGTAATCACGCGGATTGGTTCGGCCTTGGATTTATTTTTGGTCTTTTCGCGGATCGTGGTCAAAAGTTTTTGAATTTCGGCGTATTCCTCGGTCGCTTCAAATTCGGCCAGGGCGGCTTGGTCGGGGTACAACCTGCGGACGATGCCGTCCACGCCCAGCACTTCCCGGTAAAAGGTGACCCAATCGATTTTTTCAGAGGAATTAAAGAGATGGTTGGCAAACCTGAGGGCTTCTTGCGACTTGTGCATGCGAGATTCTCCTACTGACAAGAGTGAACAGTGAATCCGTTCCCGGTCCGGCGACCGCGGTCACGCCCCAATCTTTAATCAAAGTCAAGCGATTTCCCGAACTGGTTATGCTGCTAGCAGTTACGACCGGCCAAAGTGATTGCACAGAAAATGTGCAACGTCCGTGAATCGCTGGGGAGCACTTGCTTGCATAAAAACTATGCAGGCAAATTTGTCCTATTTGCAAAACTGTCCACCGCATTCAATGCTAGCGGTTGTTAAGTCAGGCAAGCTAGCGGAACGAGGTAGAGAAAATTTAGCAATTTCAGTTAGTGCTCAATCAGAGCGGAACTGAGGTTGCAAATAGGCCCGGAGCGACGACTTGTGCCAGCAAAAAGTGGGCTATTGAGATCGTGGGTTGTATATGCAAGTATTGGTTTGAGCGGGGTTTCTTTGCTTTTTCGTTGCGTTCAAATAGAACGGGGGGCCGCACGCTGCGGTCCCCCCTGTTGCGTTTTGAAATACACAAAGTTGCCCGTGAAAAAATAATCGGACTGCTACTCCGTCAACGCATAGTTTTTGGATTAGCCGCAGGGCGCTAGCCCACGGTTGGATCGGCAAAAAACCGAGGGCTAGCACCCAACGGCTGATCTGCCCAATCCGAATCTATTGCATTGAAAATACACTAGGCCAATTCCCCCCGAAGTTTATCCAAGAGTTTTTTGGTGGCCAAGATACCGTCCGCCTCGCTCAGACGACCCCCTTCGTACTCGATGCCAATGTATCCTTTGTAACCGGCATCCAGGACGATTTTGAGCATCTTGCGGTAATCGATGGTGGTTTCGTCACCAGCTTCGTTAAAGTCATAGCTTTTGGCGCTGACCCCTTTGGCAAAGGGCATCAGTTCCGCTGTTCCTTTGTAACGATCGTATTCTTCCTTGTCGCTGACGCGGAAATTCCCAAAGTCCGGCAGCGTGCCGCACAGCGGTTTGTTGACCAGTTTCATCACTCCCG
This sequence comes from Pirellulales bacterium, assembly GCA_033762255.1. Taxonomy (NCBI): domain Bacteria; kingdom Pseudomonadati; phylum Planctomycetota; class Planctomycetia; order Pirellulales; species Pirellulales bacterium. The sequence continues at coordinate 3,859 of JANRLT010000034.1, forward strand.
CCAGCCAAGCCCCGTTGGACGATAAGCCCCCATGGTTTTCGACGATGACGGCGATGTTGGCCTTTTCACCATACTCCGTCAGGCGTGACAGGCCGTCCGCCGCCAGCTTTTGCTGTTCCTCATACGACAACTTGCCATCCGACCCGGCGTTGACGCGAATGGAATGACAACCCAGGGCCTTGGCCGCGTCCACCCATTTGTGGTGGTTGGTGACCGCCTCGGTCCGCTTGGCCGAGTCGGGATCGCCCAATTGTCCTTCGCCGTCGCACATGATCAGCAGGCTTTTGACGCCATGATCGTCGGCCCGCCGCTTCAGATCGGCCAGATACTTTTCATCATGGGCCTTGTCCTTAAAGAACTGATTGACATGCTCGACCGCAGAAATGCCAAATTGTTCCTTGGCGGCTTTGGGAAAGTCTAGATGGTCGAGTTGTTTGCCAAAGATCGTCTTGTGCAGCGACCATTCGGCCAAGGAGATTTCAAAGGGGGCTTTGTCGGCGGCCAGCAATCGGCCCGCGGGCAACGTGGCCAGTCCGGTGACGGTCAATCCGGTAAGTTGCAAAAATGTACGACGAGAGGTAGGCATGTGCGGCATGAAACAGGTTCCCTAAAATTAAGAATAGCAATACGCGGCGTAAAACTATGTTAGCCGTCGCGATCGCCTCGATGTTCCCCAGTTGACCAGTATACGGGCCACCGCGGAGGGACACAATTGCGGGGGGGAGGTCAAGTAAATTATTTAAATTGAAAAATTAATAATGGGAAGCAGAGCATGGAAAAGAGTATTGCAGAAATTTGCATTTTAAATGGTGACGGCTCACTAGGCCTGCAGGTGACATGTTCGTTGGTTGCCTACGACGTAGCCAGCAGCGTCCCGCTGCCGAAACGCATGGCAAAACTTTATGCGGCACCTAGAAGGTGCCTGTTACGTGGCCCGCAGCGTCCCGCTGCCGAAACGCGTCCGAGCAAGCACGCCCAACAGATTGCGGGGGCTGAGGGAAGGAGTAGCATCGGTTAATGCAGCCTGACGGTATCACGCAGCGACCAGAGGCAATTTGAGCGGGTAAAAACGGTTGATTTTGGTTCAAGCCGCTCTTAATTTCCACTTGTGGCTACGCCGCTCTGGTTGACATCCAATCTGGGCCATCTGCGGTTATGCGGCGCAATGCCGTCTGATCGAGGCGAAGCAGCAGGAACAAAAAGCCCTAACAGCGGCCGAAGAGGAACGGAAGGCCAAGCTGGAAGCTGAGGCCGAGAAGGCGAAAGCCCTGAAGGCCGCGGAGGCGGAGAAGCTCGCCAAATTAGACGCCGAAGCCAAGCGGCAGGAGGCCGTCCGCAACCTGGCCTTCGCCAAAAACGGGTACGAGTTGCTCGGCTCGGTGTTCGCCGGGCTGGACCCGAAGCAAATTGCCGAGAGCGGGCGGCCGCTGCAGGACGTGTTACGGGAGAACCTGGTGACGGCGGTGAAGGAACTGGACGGTTCGGCCATCGGCGATTCCCTGGAAGTGGCCGCTATGCAGAACACTCTCGGACGGTCGCTGCTTGGGCTGGGGGAGGCGAAGCTGGCCGTTGAAGTGTTGGAGAAAGCCCGGAAAACGCGGAAGGCCAAGCTCGGCCCAGAACACCCCGACACCCTTTCTAGCATGAACAGCCTAGCGGTGTGCTACAGGACTGCTGGCCAGCTCGACAAGGCTCTGCCACTGCTTGAGGAAACTCTTAAGCTGAACAAGGCCAAATTCGGCCCCGAACACCCTGACACTCTCATCAGCATGGGCAACCTGGCGCTGGGATATAAGGACGCCGGACAGTGGGAAAAGGCCCTGCCACTCTTCGAGGAGACACTTACGCTGATGAAGGCCAAACTCGGCCCAGAACACCCTAAAACCCTCACCAGCATGAACAGCCTAGCAGCGGGCTACTATGCCGCCGGCCAGTGGGACAAGGCCCTCCCGCTCTTCGAAGAGACGCTCAAGCTAAAGAAGGCCAAACTCGGTCCCGAACACCCCGAAACCCTCTCCGGCATGAACAACCTGGCACTGGGCTACCAGGATGCCGGCCAGCTCGACAAGGCTCTGCCACTGCTTGAGGAAACGCTAAAGCTCCAGAAGTTCAGGCTCGGCACAGAACATCCCAACACCCTCTCCAGCATGAACAACCTGGCGGGCTGCTACCAAGACGCCGGACAGTGGGACAAGGCCCTGCCGCTCTTTGAAGAGACGCTCAAGATAATGAAAGCCAAGCTCGGCCCCGAACACCCCGACACTCTCTCTAGCATGATGAACTTGGCGCTGGGATACCATGCCGCCGGTCAGTGGGACAAGGCCTTGCCGCTGTACGAGGAGACGCTCAAGCTGATGAAGGCCAAGCTCGGCCCCGATCACCCCAACACTCTCTCTAGCATGGGCAATCTGGCGCTGTGCTACCAAGATGCCGGCCAGCTCGACAAGGCTCTGCCACTGCTTGAGGAAACGCTTAAGCTCCAGAAGTCCAGGCTCGGCCCCGAACACCCTGACACTCTCTCTAGCATGATGAACCTGGCGTTGGGATACCATGCTGCCGGTCAGTGGGACAAGGCCCTGCCACTGTACAAGGAGGCGCTCAAGTTGATGAAGGCCAAACTCGGCCCCAAACACCCCAACACCCTCATCAGCATAAATAACCTAGCGGTGGCCTACATGGACGCCGGTCAACAGGACATGGCTTTGACGCTGTTGTCGGAGACATCCGTCGGCAATCCGAAAGATACCTTCCTGACGCTCAAGCTGGCGACCTTGCAGGTCTGGTTTGGCAAAGACCAGCAATACACGGAGACCGTGGACCGGGCGTTGCGATTTGCCAAGGACACTCAGGACGCCAGCGCCGCCAAGCAAATGGCAATAATCAGTTCGCTGCGCCCCAGCGATGATCGGGATTCGCTGGCGGCTGCTCTGGCGTTGGCCAAGCAGGCGGTTGATCTTGGCAAGACCAGCGGCGACCTCCTGGACTACTACCAAATGGCTCTCGGTATGGCGCAATATCGCAGCGGTTTATTCGCAGAGGCAGAAGCCACGTTCTCCCCGCTGGCCGAGAAAGTCATGCAAAACATGCACATCGCCCCTACCGTCGGCTTCTACCGTGCCATGACGCTGTTCCGACTCGGTAAAGTGGACGACGCTAAGATATTGGCAACCCAAACCACGAAGGTGATGCGACCCCTACCCAGCGACGACCGCAACCCGTTGGCCAATGGTGCGAGCCACGACGACATCATCGTCTGGCTGGCGTATCGCGAGGCGAAGGCGTTGATCCAATTCGAGGCAGTCCCGCCGAAACAGCTACAGCCGCCGACAGGTGAGAAGTGACCCCGCCGAACCGCTGCTCATTGAGGCGGATCCGGTGCGTCTGGCCCAGGTGCTAGCCAATTTGCTGAATAACGCCGCCAAGTACACGGAAGAAGGGGGACAAATCTGGCTTTGTAGTCGGCGGGAAGGGGACGAAGTGGTGGTATCTGTCCGGGACACCGGGACGGGCATTCCGTCCGAAATGCTCCCCCGGGTGTTTGATTTGTTTACCCAGATTGACCGTACCCTGGGCCGCGCGCAGGGGGGGTTGGGGATAGGCCTGGCCTTGGTCAAAAAATTGGTGCACTTGCATGGAGGAGCAGTCGAGGCCAAAAGCGCCGGACCCGGCCAAGGGAGCGAATTTGTGGTCCGCCTGCCGCTTTTGCGAGCGGAGGGGGAAAATCATGTGGAGGAAACAAGAGTTCCGGACAACGCCGACGCCCTGTTTACGGGGCAACGCATTTTGGTCATTGACGATAACCACGACGCGGCCGACAGCCTGGCCATGTTGCTGCAGCAGTTAGGCGCGGAATCGCGCACGGCCTATGACGGCCCAACCGGCCTGAAAGCGATCCAAGAGTTCCACCCCGCGGCGGTATTTCTAGATTTGGGGATGCCGGGAATGGATGGGTATGCGGTTGCCGCCGAAGTGCGCGCCGATTTACAGAATCAGGATATCATGCTGATCGCCCTCACTGGTTGGGGCCAGGAAGAAGACAAACGCCGCACCCAAAATGCGGGGTTTAACGCGCATTTGGTCAAACCGCCGGATCCCCATGTTCTGCGAATGATTTTAAGAAAGCTGCCTAACACTTTGGAACGGTAAAACCAACCCGGAGTCGCGTAAAAATTTCGTTAGGTTTTCCCCCCCTTAATATTTTACCAGCAATATTTATAGCACGGCGGAGCTACTTTGCCATGCTAGGAGAATGCAGCAAAATCGCCGTCACGGGATGATGGTCCGATGGTGTCCGCCCGTCTGTCTCGGCGTGCAGGATTTCCGCCTGTTCTACCCGCCACGCGGGAGAAGCGCCGATCCAATCTATCCGGGAACCCCCGTTAGGGCCGGGCCGAAAGCTGTTAAACGTCCCCTCATTTTCGCCACGCTGGGGAAATGCCAGGCGATAGGTGTCCCGGATCGGCGACTCCTTGTCGGATTCAATTCCAAACAGCGCTTGATAAGGGGGGCTTTCCTCGCCGCAATTAAAGTCCCCAGTAACAACCACCAGGCAATCCCGCCCAATTTCAGTTAGTTTACGACGGATCAGGCGGGCGGATTCTAACTGCGCCTGTTCTCCCCGATGATCAAAATGCGTGTTCAAAAACAATATTGGGGGACTGGCGGGTTGTCTTTTATCCCTTAGTTTTACCCAACTGGCCATCCGCGTTAACGATGTGTCCCAACTCTTACTTCCAGGTTGATCGGGGCGCTCGCTTAGCCAAAAGTGTCCCCCCCACAATTTTTCCAATCGATCTGCGTTATAATAAATGGCCGTCATCTCTCCCGCTTCCCTCCCATCATCTCGACCAACTGCCAAAACCTGGTATCCTGGCAGATTGTCCCGCAAAAAATCGCGCTGCTCGGCCAAGGTTTCCTGGGTGCCGAGTAAATCGGGCTTAAATTTGCTTATCGTCTGTAACAACAGGGACTTGCGAAGCTTCCAGTGGTTTGGCCCGTCATCCGCGGTTCCATAACGAATATTGTAGCTCATCACTCGAAGCGGTAGAGCTGGCGACGTTTCAGCCGTGGCTGGCGGGGTCTCACCTTTGGCCGACAATGGAGCGTCGTGGGCCGGGAGAGCGTTGGAATCCCCACGCGAAGGTAATTGCTCGCGCAGCCAACCGGGGCGATCCGTAGTTAGCCCCTCTACGCCCAAATCCAGCATTTGGCGGGCAAGCTGGGGATCGTTGACCGTCCAGACATACAGGCCCAAACCAGCGGATTTGAGGGCTTGGGAGTATTCCGCGGTTAAGATCTCGGGCGTGGCCGATAAATCCAGACCGTCGGCATTAATTCGCCGGGCTGTTTTTAGCAATTGCTCAACGGTGGGGGCCGGTTGTTTCGTGGGTTTGAGCGATACGATCCAATAAACGGCAACTTCCGGTAGGCGACGCTTACACTCGGCCACGACTCGGGGGTCAAAGCTGATAACGGCGGTTTGCGCCGGAGCAAGCTTGGCGGTTTTTATCACGCGCTGCAGTTCGGGGAGGGTTTCGGGGCCGGATTTGACTTCAATCAACACACGCTTGCCAGCCGGCACGGTGGATAACGCTTCTTCCAGCGTGGCGATGCGTTCTCCCGTATAGCGCGGGTCTTTCCAGCGACCCACATCAAGCGTGCGTAATTCCTCCAGGCTTAACTCTTGGACGGAACGATCGACACCGGTGGTGCGCAGTAAGCTACGATCATGCATCAATACAATGCGCTGATCGGCCGAAAGGTAAACATCAAATTCCACGGCGTCGGCACCCTGCTCCCAGGCAAGGCGAAGACTGGCCAGTGTGTTCTCGGGAGCGTCATGGGATGCGCCGCGATGGGCGATGATTTCGACTGCGTTCACAGGCGCGATACTCCCCCCACACAGCCACAACAGACAAAGATACAGAGTCCATACAGCGCGCGGCATCAGGCACCCTTGGGTTAAATGGTTGAGGACTTGTTCTGATTTGTCAAAGTGGTGATATGGGGCCCTACGCGACGGGTCGTAGAAACGCCGAGTATTTAAGCCTTATTTACGCCTGGCCGGCCCGATTCTATAACAAACGACTCACGTGTCAGCACGTTGCCATTTGGCTGCAACACATCTTCAACCACAACATAATCGCTTTGCCATTTGTCGGGAGTGACAACACAACGGACGTAGCCCCGTTCGGCGTTTTGAAACTTGACGCCGGGATTGTGGGCCAAAATTTCGGCATGCGCCTTGTTCTTTTGCACGCCGTTGCCGCCGCTGCTAATACTGGTGCCAACAAATTCGGTGGCCACCACTGGTAATTCGGGTTGGTGGTCGTCTACGCGCAGTTCATTCACCCAGTTCGAGTGTATATCCCCGGTTAGCACAACTGGATTGGGAATCCGGCGGTCTTGCAGATAACGAACCAATTCCATCCGTTCATGGGCGTAGCCGGGCCATTGGTCCATTGAGTGAAATTTACCCTCGGGGCCGCGTCCGACCATACCCATCATGACCTGTTGTGCCAGGATATTCCAGATACCCTGTGAGCGGAGCAGGCCCCCTTGCAGCCATTCTCGTTGCCGAGATCCTAAAATGGAATTATGCGGATTAAGAGCCGCATCGTTCAATTCCGCTCCCCGATCACCATTGGGTTGGTCGGTGCGGTATTGGCGGGTGTCCAAAACCTGGAATTCGGCCAACCGGCCAAACGCTCCCCGACGATACAATTGCAAATTTGGCCCTTGGGGCAAGGAACGGGGCCGTAGCGGCATGGCTTCGTAATAGGCCTGATAGGCATTCGCGCGACGCTGCAAAAAAAGCGCTGGGTCTTCTTGCATTTTTTCTGAAATGGCCCCCGCATAATTATTGTCTAGTTCATGGTCGTCCCAAGTCACATACCACGGACAGACGGCGTGCATCCCCTGTAGCAGGGGATCAGAGCGGTATTGGGAATGACGAATCCGATAATCTGTGAGTGTTTTGATCTCCTCACCCAAATGCTTGCGAACTTTGCCGTCTTTGCCCGCTCCCTCATAGATATAATCCCCCAGGTGAAAGACTAAATCCAGTTGGTCCCGCGCCATTTGCCCATAAGCCGTGTAAAATCCTGTTTCATAATGTTGGCATGATGCAAACGCAAAACGGAGTTGTCCAGGCAGACTGTCGGGGGAGGGCATGGTCCGCGTGCGTCCTACGGGACTGGTGGCCTCGCCCGCCAGAAATCGGTAATAATACCACCGATCGGGACGCAGTCCGGTTGGCACAACATGGACCGAATGCCCCAACTGAGGCGTGGCGACTTCTGTCCCGCTGGCCACGATTTTTTGGAAACCTTCATCGTCGGCTAACTCCCACCGCACCGCGATGGGCAACGGGTCCATGCCCCCTTGGGGTTCTAAGGGTTGCGGAGCCAAACGCGTCCACAATACCACACTGCGATGATCGGGATCTCCGGATGCCACTCCCAAGGTAAAGGGATTTGACGGAAACGTGGGAGATTTTTCAACGGCCGAAACGGTTTTGGACAACGCGGGAAGCATGGCCAAAGAAGTGCCATAAGCCAACCACAAACGGCGGGACATTCCGCCTTCAGCACGCAATGCAGCGGGGATCTGGTCGAGAGGAAGTAACATTTCTGATGCACAACTTAAAGGAAGGTGTTTCTGTAACGTCCGATGTTACAATGTAAGTTGTTTGTATTGCAATAAAGTTAAATTTGTGTTTGAAAATATGCCAAATGACTTTTTGTATTTCCTGGGCCTGTCCGGCTAAGCCATTGTAAAATGCTAATAACATGTTGCTGGATATAGGCTTGCAATGATTCTCGAGCGTTGGCGACAATAATTCGTCACCAATTCATATTCGGGGGCAAAAAATGAAGATAGGTGACGCGGGCGTTTGTACACATGTGCCAATATGAATACCCCTATTGGACTTAGCAACTCAGATTTCTTGATCGCCGCGCGGTGTGGAAAGCTTGCAGCAAACCCCAGCAATCAAATACCAAAATAGCAAAAGTCATTTCGGCAACGGAGTTGCCTCCTCCAAATTTTTCGCGACCCACGACCCGTTGCTCCCACGCCCCACGTCCCGCGTCCTGTTTACCGCCGATGGCATCGGCGGCTTTGTGGGTGCTTCCCCCGAACGCCATTCCTCGTCCCTCGTCTCCCGTCTCTTGCCCCGCCCACGTCTCGGTTCCTCACCTCACGCTCCATGCCTGATCCTTGACCGCGCACAGCACCCGCATATTGGCCAGACCATCCTCCGCCGGGTCGGGCAAGCGACCCTGGCGGACCCCTTGGCAAAAAGCCCGCACTTGGGCCGTGTACTGGCAGTCATGTTCTACGGTGATGCTTTCGGTTCCGGCATCGGTATGCAAAAGGAGGGGGGCATTTTCGGCGGGGAGGACTCCCCCTGGCAGTTCCAGGCTGCCACGGGAGCCGACAATCTCTAGCCGGTTACGATACGGCGCGGCAAAGCTGCAGTCCAAAAGCGCCATGGCCCCGCTGGCAAATCGCAGCAAGAAACCGTCCGTCAGGTCAACCCCCGTCGGGCCTAACGCGCCCCGGGCGATAATTTCGGTCGGTTCCGCGCCGGTAAAGAGCCGCGCGGCATTGATACCGTAACAGCCCAGGTCAAACAGTGCTCCTCCGCCACGCGCCGGATCGAGCCGCCAATCCGCCGGGTCGATCGTAAATGAAAAATCCATTTTGATTAAACGCAAATCCCCCAACCGGCCGCTGGCCAACAGTTGCCGCGCCTGGTTGACGCGGGGATGATGCCGCCACATAAAGGCCTCCATCAGGATCACCCCCGCGCGGCGGCAAGCGGAATTCATCGTCTCAGCCTGGGAGACATCCAGGGCGAGCGGTTTTTCGCACAAGATATGTTTACCGGCGGCGGCGGCGCGCAGCACCCAGGGAAGGTGTTCTTCGTTGGCCAAGGGGATATAGACGGCGTCGATGGCGGGATTGTCAATGACAGCGTCATAATTTTCGTAAGTTTGTGGCACGCCAAATTCCGCCCCCCAGGCGGCTGCTTGGCCGGGGCGGCGACTGGCCAGGGCCAGTAACTGGGACATTCCCGAGGATTGAACCCCCCGCAACATGCCGCGGCGGCAAATCCGCGCGCAACCCAAAATGCCAAATTGTAGTTTGTCCGTTGGTCCCACGATCTAGACTCCCCAAAACAGTTCGATGTTGGCCGCTGCGCATGGTTGCCGCCGGAGACCGATAAAAAGCCAGAAATTTGCCGCCAGGGTTCCGCTGTAAGCCTCGTTAAATTCTGGATAGAGCCGGACGTTCGGGCAAGCCAGCAGTGTAACAATTCCCCCGCGGAAACTGTAGAGACACCGCGGGACGAATTTAGTTTTTAGCCGCGGTTTATTGCCGACGGCCAGAATTGCCACGCCTTCCGGGAAAAGAATTTCAATTCGAATACGCGGAGTTTAAGTACCCCCGACTTAGGCCGCGCGACGTGGGCGATTTTCTCGCTGAGTTGGCCACTCCAGCCGGACTAGCTCGTGGATATTCCCCCGCACCCAATGACTGGCAAAGTCGGTTTGTGGGCCCGCGACCAGCATCGGAATGCCGCGGCTGGGTCCGAGCATGGTGGAGATGACCTGGCCATCGATGACCGCTCCAGGAATCACCGTCAGTCGCTGCCGCTGCCAAATCAGCGAGATCGCCAGCTTGAGTGTCATGGTCGCCATGGTCGCGCCGATGCACATCCGCGGACCGGTGGCAAACGGCAAGTAATCATACGGCGAGGGATTGATGGACTCCCACCGCGCCGGGTCGAACTGGTACGCCTGGGGAAAGACGTCTTCCAGATGGTGCGATAAAAACTGGCTAAAGATTAACAGCGTTCCACGCGGTATCGGCAGCGGGCCAATCTGGGCGGGGCTAGCGCTGATTCGTTGTGAATAACTACTGGCTGGCAGACAGCGCATGCTTTCCTTGATCACGCGGTCCAACAGCGGCAGGCGTTCCAATTGGGCCAGGGTGGGGGCCTCTCCCCGCAATTCGCCCCACAATTCGTCAAATAGATCATGCGCCACCCGGGGATGCTGCGCCAGCAAAAACAACGTCCAAGAAAGACTGTTGGCCGTGGTCATGTGGGCGGCGGCAAAGAGCACCGCCGCCTGGCCGATCAACTCTTCCTCGCTCAGGGGCTGTCCCGCTTCATCCCGCGCGTGCAACAGCAGATTTAGCACATCGTGGCTTTGAGGGTCATTCTGCTCGCGGCGCAGGTCGATCATCGCCCGGATGAGCGTTTCCAACTCTTCCGCCTGGGCTAGTAAGGCATCATAGGCGTCGGGGTCCCGCGCCGAACTGAGCAGCGAACCTAAGCCATTGGCATGGTTCAGATTCACCCAGCGTTCGGTGCTGGCGCCGATATTCATGGCCAAATCACGCTGGTCAAAGCCAAACAGCATGCAACTGGTGATCCGCAGCAGCAGCTCGACCGAATCGGCGTGGATATTGCGGATTTGGCCGGGTCGCCATTGCGCCAGTTGCTGCTGGATAATCGCCGCGATGCTGTCGCGATAACCGGCGACCGACTTTTTTTGAAAAGGAGCGTGCACGATCCGGCGATGACGCTTATGGTCCTCGCCATTCATGCTCAGCAGGCCCGCCGTCAATCGCCGCTGGGCTGAATGCTTTGGCCCGCGAATGGCAAAAAACTGCGAATGAAACGTCTGCGTGTCGCTGAGGATTTGTTGGTTGAATTCTGCGCCAAAGCCAAACACAATTCGTTGACCGGCTTCTTCCAGGATGGCCAGCCGCCCATGCCGCGCATGCAGTTGACGCATGGTGCCGATGGGATCCGCGGGAAAATCCAGCAGTCGGCCTTGGGTCCGGGGAAGCGGCGTTGCGGAGTCTGACAACATAACGGCGGGTGCGTCGGTGGAAAATCTGGCCATGACTGGCACGCGGGTGGCAAAACGCAAATAGCTTCACGGGCGTTAGGCAACGAATAACCCGCGAAAGATAGCAAGAGAGACTGCCAGGGCCAAGAGCGCGTATGCTAGCAAAAGCTGAAGTAGCACTATTTTGCGCAGAACAGATGGCGCTGCAGCGCCGGTGATAAAAAGATCCAGATTTTGAGCCATGCATGGGGGTGTGTCAAGATTTAGCCTGTAACCCAAAGGACAAGCGGCCGCCATTGGTCAAAGCGGATAAATCGGGCCGTTGGCCCTTTCATTTTTTCCTGACCATTGACCTAGGGCGACGCTGCGCTTGCCCTAGGCTGGGATAGGTCGGGCCTTTGGCCCGCAAAGGATCAAATGCCTTTGGCCCGCAAAGGATCAAATGCCTTTGGCCCACATAGGATCAAACACCTTTGGCCCAATAATAAATTTGCAAATGGAAAATCTTCGCACAAGCGTAGAACTTTACGGTTGAAAGTACAGATGAATTTGTGGCGATCGCCACTCACCCCTGACCACTTGCCCCTCACCCCGCGAACCGCGTCTCCCGCCTCCTGCCTCCCATCTCCCACCTCCCATCTCCCACCTCCCATCCATTACGGCACCGGGACGGTGCCTGCTACAATGCCTGCCGATAGACGCGGTAGGTTTTGTAGAGCCGCCCTCCCACGCTTTGGATCACGCGGTTAATGAGATCGTTATCCTCCAGCGTCCAGCTTAGCTCCGCGCCCGTGTAACCCAGTTGCTGGCGACCCGTGTCAAAAGTGCGCAGCATGAGCAGTTCGGCGATTCCCCGGCGGCGGTACGCCTGGAGCACCCCCAGCGCCATCATACGGACATTGCGAATGCGGCGCAATTCGCGGCGAAAGCGAAAATAACCTAGAGGCAGTCCCCAGGTAAAAAGGCGTCCATTCAGAGGTCGCAACGCCTCGTTCAGATCGGGCATCGTCATCGAAAAACCCACCGGTTCCCCCGCCACTTCCGCCATGAGGAACATATCCGATTCCGCCCAGGCCAGCATTTGCGTGGCCATGGCCTGAAACTCGGTATCGGTCATCGGGCTAAAGCCCCATTTGTCGCGCCAGGCTTGGTGGTAAATATCCTTGCAAATGGCGATTTCCTCGCGCCAGCGGTCGCGGCGAAAGGGGCGAAGTGTGATATTCCCCCGCGCGGCCAGTTTTTCCACTCGGTGCCGCCACTGTTCGATCTGCGCGTTCGGCTCAAACCACCAGGCGTACATGTCTTTGGCCTTGGCCAGGCCATTGGCGGTGAATAGGTCCGCGTAATACGGCGGATTATGATTCATCATCAGCCGGGGGGGCGTGTCAAAACCGTTCACCAGCAGCCCGCAAGTGTAGTTGGTGCTATAGTCAATGGGGCCCAGCAGTTCCTTCCGTCCACGGTCGCGTAGCCATCGCCGGGCGGCGCTGAGCAAAATTTCCGCCACGCGGGGATCGTTGATTGACTCAAACATGCCGAACATGCCAGCATTTGAGCCATGAAACTGATTATAGTGCGGATCGTCCGAGACCATGATCCGGCCGACGTCCCGCCCCTGATCGGTGGCTAAAAAAAGATCCGCGTCCCCAAACTGATAAAACGGATGCCGCCGCCGGTCCACAAATGCCCGCCGCTCCCACATGAGGGGGGGGGCCCACAGCGGATCGTCCCGATAGAGGCTCCAAGGGAGCTGGACAAACCGTTCCCGTTCACTGCGCGACTTCACGGGGACCAATTGCACGGGGAACGTCATCCAAAAAAATAGTGTATCCAGGCAAGTTCTGGGGCTGGCGGAAAATACTAACCGCCGGCTGTCGGGTTGGTGCCACTTTTGACAATAAATGTGACGATCCCTGGTGGCCGCTTCCCGGTCGAGAGTGCCGGTAAACTCAATTCTACTACGTCGGCCCCAAATTCAGAATTTGCCAGCATTCTTACTAGACGGCGGATTATCCGCAAAATTGTTACCACCACCAACAAAAACACCCAGGTCCAATATGGAACCTGGGTGTGTGGTTGAGGGCTTTTTGCGGATATTTTCGCGATCCCGCAGGGAATAGCCAGCGTGGGGATCAGCGGTTTAGCGATTGATTTCCACACCAAAGTTAAAGCCATTCACAAAGAGGAACTCGTTATTTTCCTGTTCCTTGATAGTGGGGGCGGGAAGGATGTAATCAATTCGGCGGGCCGATCGGGCAATATCGCTGACGGCAATTCCCGTGTAACCGATTTGCAGGGCGATCGCCTTGGTTACTTGATAACTCACGTCCAACCGCAACTCGCCGACCGCGGATAATTCTTCGTCAGAACGGGAGGCCAAAAATGCTTGTGAGTTACCTTGAGCGATTGTATTGCCGGGGGCTTTCAAGAAAAAGCCATCCAGACGTGCCTGTTGAAAGTTTACCCCCAACACACCCCGCAATTCAGTCCCTACTTTCCAGCGGCCTTCTTCTCGTGACCAGCGAAAGCCGAGTTGGGGGCCGACGATATGGTTATTTGTCCGCATATTAATTTCGGCGGTATTAAAAACCCGAGCTAAACTGGGATCATTAGCGGCCAATTCAAAAATGTCCGTAAAGTTGATGTACCGCACGCCCAGGAGCCACTCAAAGTCGCCCCCATTGTGAAACCGGTCTAGGCGGTTGATGTGCATTAATTCGACCGTGCTAAACCGGGAGATATTTCGCAACAGCACATTCTGGAAAAACACAGGGAAGACAACTTGATCCGCAAAGTCTGTCCCGACAAAGGTGTCTAGGATGCCATCTTGCGGCGGAATGAATGGCGGAATACCACCGGTGGGCGTTCCCTGGTCAAAGTTGAACGGCCGGGTGTCGCCAAAGATGCCGTTGCCGTTCACATCATCATCGATGCCGTCCCCATTCAAATCAACAAAGCCAAACAGAGTGTTGAACGGATCGAAAAATGCGATATTGGCAAACGCGGAGGTCGTGAACACCTGGTGATAATTATGCACATGGGCGGCCCCGATCATCCACCCATGCTGGTCGTTGACATAGCCCAGTTCATATCGATTTCCCCAGACCCATTCAGTTTCGGTAAAGTCAGTGCTTAAATCATTAGTGTTGGGAAAAATTTCCAACCCTTCATTCAAAATTTGTTCGCTGGCGGGATCCCCGACAGGCACCGACTTGGGTCGGTTGAATGCCCAGACCACGCGGTCATAGTCAAAGAAAAAGCCTTCCTTGCGGTCCGGCCCATTGCCATACATGCTCAGATCGGCCGTTTCAAAGGGCCGGTAATTATGGTGGGCATAAAATTCCGCCGGCTCGGTATGATTGGAGGTCGGCGGGACCTCGGAGTGGGCACCCGTCTGGCCGGACGCCACGGGGACCATGCCCCCTAGGACCGCGCCGGCAATCAACACCATCCAAATTTTCTTGAGCAACATGATGGGCTTCCACCTTTGCCAAAACAACAGGTTTCCAGGGCAGACTCTTGACCGCGCCCGAGTCGATGCCTCTGCTTACGACGAATTTATCGGATAGTCCAGTCGTAGGAGTTGAGCAAGAGTGTTAAACTCTAACGAAAATACCGAATATGCCAGGAAGTGCCAGTAAAATGGGTTGTTTGGGTAAAACAGTCCCTCGATCATTCCCGTAACTGCCGTAAATATGGACAAATAAGCTAAACAGGGGGATTTTTCGCGAATGATGGTTTTATTTCTATGTAGAAGGTTTGTACACCCGACGCCGGAAATTTGTTTCTTGCGCTCAAAATGGATATACTCCTACTGGTCTACTGTTCTGCCTGATGCAACCTCGATTTGATAGATTTAGGCCAATTTTCCCCCCATTCTCCCGCCATTTTGTCAGCTTGCCCTTTTGACGCGGCAGAACCGGGCCTTTACCCCAACCCCAAACTTGTCCCGTATGCGCCAGATAGCAAAATTTTGCCTTTTGTTTGGCTTGGCGATTGTCGTCGGCCTGAATATTTTGGCCCGTCTGCTGGCCCAGCAGCCCGCGACGGCTCCGGCGACCCCTGCCGCACCCGCCAATAAAAGCCCGCACCAACAAAAAGCAGCCGATAACAAGGCCGCGAAGGCCCCCAGCGGAAAATTTTTGCGCGTGCAGCGGGATAAAAAAGGGACCGCGACCTCCTTGGATACCGGAATCGCGCATTACAAGAATCCTGCTGTCACGGATGGACCAATCGTCGATTTGATAAGCGCGGTCCATGTGGGGGAGAAAAAGTATTACGAGGAATTGAACAAGCTATTTGAAAAGTACGACGCCGTCCTGTACGAGCTGGTCGCCGAGGAAGGTACCCGCGTCCCCAAGGGGGGGGGCGAGCGGCGGGGGGTGATCTCGGGGATTCAGGGGGGGCTAAAGGATATGCTGGAACTGGAGTTTCAATTGGAACAGGTGGATTATCAAAAAGAAAACCTCGTTCATGCGGATTTATCCCCCGAGAAATTCGCCGCGGCCATGAAAGAGCGGGGCGAAACCATGCTGAGCATGATGTTTCGCATGATGGGGCAATCGATGGCGATGCAGGGGGAAATGCAAGCCAAGGGTAAAAACACCGATATGGAAATCTTGATGGCGCTCTTTTCCAAGGATCGCCCCTTAAAGCTCAAGCGGGCCATGGCGGGTCAATTTGAAAATATGGAACTCTTTACCCAGGCGATGGGGGGGCCGGACGGTTCGACCATTATCGAAGGACGCAACGCCGCGTGCTTGGAGGTGCTCAAGAAAGAATTGGACGCTGGAAAAAAGAAGATCGCGATTTTTTATGGCGCGGGGCACATGACCGATATGGAAAAGCAGCTAGCCAAGAAATTTGAGCTTCAATTTACTGGCGAGGATTGGTTGGAAGCGTGGGACATGCGGGATAAACCAGCCGCCGCCAAGCCCGCCCCTCGCCGCGCCCCCGCTGCGGGTAACTCCCCCAAGTAAACGCGGCGATTGCCAGGATGCCGCTATTTACAATTCTTTCGGGGTGGTTGGATGTCGCGATTGTCAATTAACGAGTTGACCACCTTTCGCTGGACACTGGCCGAGGACCTGCGGCATTATGCCTCGGCCGGTATACCGGCCATCGGCCTGTGGCGGCGCAAAATCGCCGATCTGGGGGATGATGCCGCCCGCCAAAATATCCGCCAGTCCGGACTGGCGATCTCTAGTCTGATGTGGGCGGGAGGGTTTACCAGCCATGATGGCGTCCCTTTTAAGGATGCGCTGGCCGACGCCGGTGAAGCCTTGGATTTTGCCAGCGGAGTTGGGGCCCCCATCCTGGTGGTCCACAGCGGCGGACGGGGGGGGCACACGCTCAACCACGCCCGCAGAATTTTTCAAAACGCGCTCAAGGAGCTATTGCCGCGGGCCGAAGCCGCGGGCGTGACCCTGGCGATTGAGCCCATGCACCCCCATTATGCCGCCGAATGGACCGTCTATGCCGGTTGGCAAGAAGCGCTCGACCTAGTTGTAGGGCAAAATTCACCCCGACTACGGTTGGTGCTGGATATGTATCATTATTCGCTGTTGCCCGAAAGGTTGGATTTATTGTCCGACATCGTCCCGTGGCTGGCGTTGGTGCAACTGGCCGATGGCAAGCAAACGCCCGAACACGAACAAGACCGCTGTCGATTGGGCGATGGCCGGGTCCCCCTGGTGGAACTGTTTGACCAATTGCGGGAACTTGGGTATGCAGGGGATTTTGATGTGGAGCTTTTTGGTCCGGAAATCGAGCGCTGTCACTATGGCGAACTGCTCAGCCATTGCAAAGCGGTCTTTGCACGGTTAAGCGGGGGGGATGTCAATTAATAATTACTAATTAAAAATTAAGAATTTAATACATGCAATAGAACATATTCTGCAGATTTACAATTATTTTTTCGTCACTCATCTCCGTGGCTGTCAATTCGGCAACAGAGTTGCCTCCTACCTCTCGCCACCTCACTCCGTCACATCGGCACAAATTAGACGGTCTGCGCCGCGCACATACAGCAGGCCATGAGAAATAATCGGGGCCGCCCAGGCGGGATAACGCAGCAGCAATTGCCCCGTAGCGGCATTTTGCGGGACCCAGGTGGCGACGCAGGAAAATTTTTGCGGATTGGTGGCTAATAGCAGCACATCGCCATTTTCGGTAAGACAAACAAAATGGTCCTCCACGTACAATAACGATGCCCGGCCCAGGCCCGCCTCGCTCCATTGCACCTTGCCCGTGGTTAACTCCACGCAACGTAATTCCGCCGAAGTATGCCGGCCACTAGAACCGTACACGTAACCCTGGTGATGTATGGGCGTGTTCCAGTGGGTTTGCAGGGATTTGGGTTTGCGGGGGTGGGGGTCGTCCCGCCAGACCACATCATAGCCGCCAGGTTTAATTCGTAGGACCGCGGTACCGGGACCATAACATTCAGAAATGAGCACCAGATCGCCCACAACGACGGGATTACTGGCGTTCACGCTAAACAGATCATCGGCCCGCCAGGGAAAATGAAAATCTTGCTTGCCGGTAGCCGGTTCAAACCCGATCAGCCCGCCGCGGGCAAACATCAGCCCCCAGCGCCGCTGGCCAAGGGTCGTGGTGACGGGACTGGCGTAACTGGCTAGTTCGTCGCTGAACTGGTACTTTACTTGACCGGTGAGTTTGTCAAAAGCGACCACCGCGGAATCAGCACCCTTGACCAGGTCCAATCGCTGGGGATCGTCGATCGCGGAACCAGGGGGACTGCCACCCACATGCACTAGTAATAGATCTCCCTCCACTAGGGGCGTGCTCCCCACGCCAAAGAAGTTTTGCACCACGTTAAATTTTTTGGCCGTGTCGCATTCCCATAGTTTTTCTCCATTGGCCAATTTCAGGCAGGTTAGCATCCCTTCCGCCCCAAATAGATACACCCGCGAGCCGTCGATCACCGGCGCGCAGCGGGGACCATTATCATAGCCAAAATTATCGATGTACGTGGAGGGGTGGCGGTATGTCCATAGTTCGCGACCGGTTTCACTTTCCACACAGATGGCGGTGGCCTGATTGCCGATTCGGTCATAGATGACGCACCGACCCCGCGAGATCGCGGGCATGCCATAACTGTTATGCAGTTTGCGTTCCCACAAGATCTGCGGAGGACGCGTTTGCCAATTTTTTCGCAGGCCGGTCTCGCTGGATTTGCTATCGCCGGTCGGCCCCAAAAACGACGGCCAATCCGTCCCTTTCGAGCGCGTGCCCAGGATGGGAATCTCGGCCAGATCAGCGGAAGTGGACTCTGCCCCCTTTGGCCCGGGTGGCAGGGAAAGTTTTTCTGAGGGAATGCCTGTCGCCGGGGAAGTCGAAGGAGGCGCGGCGCTGGAATTTGCCTGACCGGCGGGGGCGGGATTTTGCGTGCAACCCGCGCAAAAAAAAACGCATGTTCCCAGCGCTATCCCAAGCGCCAGCCGCGCGGCACGGTAAATTACCTTTTGTTGCGGGGTAATGATCGCGGACAAAGTCACAAATTAGCCTCTCGGGGGGGGCGGACGACTATTAGTAATAGCCCTGGGCGAAGCGCGCAGGCTTCAATTAAGATAGCATATAGCGAAAGTGCCTAAAAGTTTTACCCGTCCGAAAGGCTAACGTGAACGCCCATGCCCCTGGTGATCAGCAGCAAAGTCGCGATACCGGACCAGGAATTGAATTTTAGTTTTGCCCGCAGTTCCGGTCCGGGGGGGCAAAATGTGAATAAGGTGAATTCCAAGGCGATCTTGCACTGGCCCGTGGTTTCTAGCGCGGCCTTGCCGCCGGATATCCGCGCGCGGTTTTTAAAGAAGTACCACACCCGGATTAACAACCAGGGAGAACTGGTCCTGCATAGCCAACTGTATCGCGATCAGCCTCAAAACGAAGAAGATTGCCGCCAAAAACTAAAGGCGATGATTACCAGCGTGCTCTATGCCCCCAAAGTGCGCAAAGCGACCAAACCCACCAAATCCAGCCAGCACAAGCGATTGGATACCAAAAGAACGCAATCCGCCAAAAAGCAAAATCGCCGTCAACCGCGTCGCGAAGAGTGAACCCGGCCATTTTCCGGCTAAGGAGACGCGCCAGCAAAAATTTCCCCTTGCTAGTAACCCAGATTTTTTTCGATTTGCTGGGCTTCGCTGCTGAGACCGAGGCGATTCTTGCCACTGGCGGCGGGACGGACTTGTTGGCCCCAGTTTTTAAAGTCGTCGCGAAAATTATTTTCAGGTTCCGCCGGTTGAAAGAGCGCGCAACCCCCTAAAAACGCCATTCCCCACACGCCGACGATCAACGTGGGCCAAAGTCCCCGACGTCCAGGCGCAAGCGCGGTTTGGGGCCGAATTGTGGCGGGTGGCGGATCTATCATTCCCTTGATTCCTGGCCGAATTGACGCAAATGCCCGGCGGCAAAGCCGAATCCCCTAGGCATGCGCGGCCCAATCATGCCAAAATACCGCGGTCCTGTCGAGGCGAATTTAACGTATAAAACCGCCCAAGCTGGAATGGTCCACCCCCTGGCCTGGCCAATAGCTTCTCGACCGGGGGTAGTTGCTACTATTTTTGATGGCGGTCATGGATCGCCAAGCCTCAATTCAGCCGGAGTCGGGCATGTTGGACGTTTTGATTATCGCCCCCCATCCCGATGATGCCGAGCTAGGCATGGGGGGGGCGATTTGTAATCTCAAAGCCGCCGGGCGCAGTGTGGGCGTCTTGGATTTGACCAGCGGAGAGCCGACCCCCTATGGTTCACCGCAAATTCGGGCCGCCGAAACCGCCGCGGCCACTAAAGTCCTTAACCTGGATTGGCGGGAAAACCTGGGCCTGCCCAATCGCAGTCTAGAGCCGACATTGGCGGCACGCGGCGCGCTGGCGGCGGTCATCCGCCGGACCAAGCCGCGCTGGCTGTTTGCCCCGTACTGGGTCGATGCCCACCCGGACCATGTGGCGGCCACGGAATTAATAGAGGCAGCGCGCTTTTGGGCCAAGCTGACCAAAACCGATTTGCCATACGATCCCCACCATCCCCAGCGGGTCTTCTACTATTACTGCGTGCATTTGCGGGTGGTGGCGCAGCCCGCGTTTGTGCTGGATATATCTGAATATTGGGAAACGAAGTTGCGGGCGATCGAATGTTACCACAGCCAGTTTGTGGCCCAGCGACCGACGACCCCGCCGACATTTTTGGATCGGCTGCGGGACCAGGCGGCGTATTGGGGGTGGACCATTGGCACGGCTTATGGCGAACCTTATGCCTGCAAGGAAGCGATCGGCATGACAGGATTTGGGGAGTTGATTTAGGTGGCGGAATTCGCCAGAATTCCAAAGCATTTGAGTAGCGAAGCTCACCAGAATTCCGAAACATTGAACAAACAAAAGCGTGGTAGCGGATTTCTCCAGAATTCGAAACATGTGGTAGCGGAATTCGCAAAAATTCCGTAGCTTAGAGCAAATTTCATATGCATACTTGCTCAACAGATCGCAGGTAACCTTCTGCAACGGCAACAGGAATGAAACGGTGATTACCGGATGACGCCATAACGCTATGGGAGGATTTCCTCTCTCTCCATGAGTGGAGGGGAACGCAACGCGTTCTGATCATGGGCAATACGATGGATCATCGCCCTGCAATTAAAGTGCGGCGGTAAGAGTGTAGTGTAACATTTTGGTGAGAGGGATATTCTTTTGTCTCCACCATCTCAAGGGACTGAGCTGATTACACTCTAACATCTCAGGGGACTGAGATGATTACACTCCCAAGCTCCCTCACTCTCCGCTTCTCCAGCGAAACTCAAATAACATGACGAGCGCGATCCAACAGCCGGCAATCAGGGCGGAGGTAAAACTGACATACAGCCAAAACGAGGCATAGCTGCCTGACAGGGAGTATTTTAGGTCGGTGGCGAGATAGGGCAATTTGAATAAAGTGGAAAAGGGACTCACGATCGAAAGCGTTTCCACGGCGTCCACTAGCGGGGTATTGGCATAAAAGCTTTGGGCAAAGAATTGCAGCGCGGGGGGAAGGCAAAACAGCACCACAATCGCCAGGTAAGAGACAATGAGGCTGGTTGCGGTCTTGCGGCAGATGACCGAAGCCAAAAGCGCCACGCTGGCTGTAGTCAGGCAGGTTAAAATGATAATCGCCGGATAAGCCAGCACGAGTTGCCAATTCTGCCAAAAATACGGTCGAAAGATCACCGCCAGCAGAAACGGCCAAAACAACAGCGCGGTCAGCGCCCCCGCGATGCGAAATCCCGCGAATAATTTGCCCCCCAGGATTTGCAGCGAACTGAGGTTGGTCGTCAGTAGTAACTCCAGCGTTTCCCTTTCCCGTTCGCTGGTGATGGCGCCGGCGTTAAACACCGGTCCCACCAGCATATTAAACAATACCACATACGCCGCGTACCAAGCCGACAACTCCGGCACAAAGAACAGCACGCCCGCCATTAATGGAAAGGCCAACAACAGGCTGATTTGGATAACCAGCCGCAGCATTAGCGTCCCCTGAGCAAAGATTTCGCTGCGCAGTTCTTTATCGTACACCGGATTGGCGTGGTCCGGGAGCAATTGCGAGCGCTTGGGGGGCGCGATCAGGCTATCCGGAAAGCGGTCGCGGCTGATGACCATCCCCACCGCTTCGCGCAGCTCGCGTTCCTCGTCGATGACTTCCTTCCCCTCGCTTCCCACATCCGGCGGATGCAGCAGCCGCTGGCTGGTCATGGCAAACAACATCGCCGTTAATCCCAGCGAAATCAAGGGAAAGATCGTCAGGGTAAATATCAGCCGGGCTTCGCCGTTATTGCCAAATAAATTCCACACCCCCACGCCAAAAAGCGCGAGGGGCAGGATGAGCAAGTAGGATACCACCAGGGCGGAAGACGTCCGCTGAAAAAAACTACTGCAGGCAATGCTGATCATGCCAAATAGCGTGACTGACAGGATTAACCCCAAATACACGGTCAAGACTTCGTATAGCGACACCCCGCCTAGGGGGAGGCAAAGCATGACAATCGGCAGGGAGCTAAACAATAGCACCGCCAAATGGGCCAGTGAGGCGAACAGTTTTCCCAGGACGATCGCCTGCGGTCTCAAGGGACTGGCCAACAGCGACTCATAGGTGTGCCGTTCTTTTTCGCCGGTGATGGCCCCCGCCGCAAAGCTGGGGGACATGAGCGCGACCAGCAAATACTGGCCCAGAAAAAACAGATTAACCAGATTTTTAGCCGATTCCGGGTTATTACTGAGGTTCAGGCGGGATTCCTGGGGCCAAGCCAGGATCACCACCACGCCCAATAGCGCGTTATAGCCCAGCAGCAGCGCAAAGGAGCGCAGCGTGCGTAAATTAATCAGCAATTCGCGCTGCAATACGGGATTATCAAGTAAAAGCATAACCTAAAGCCATGCAGGGGGGGCGGATATCCCGTCCGGGCCAGCGGGATGCCAGGCTTTATCGATCATAACAGACGCCGGGGAATCGCTCAAACGACGGAGAGAATTGCCAGGCGGGGTGGCCGCTCGAAAGGGAAAAAAATGCCTTGCAAGTTGGCAGGCCCGGTAAGCGGGGGTAAGATAAGAGGGTGTCGCCTGTGGCAATCATCTTTTCTTTGCGGATTGGGGCGCGTATGCTTGCGCGAATTGTATCCTGCATCCACCGCCGTGGGGCAAAAGTTGGCGGCATTTTTGTTTCTCAGCGATTATTATTTTGTTGCCTTGTTCTGTTGGCTGAGGGGCCACGGGGTTTTATCCCCGCCGACGAACCACCGGCCGAGCAGCCCGCCGCGGCGGTAAAGGATAACCCCGCATCCAAACCCGTTGAACCCCCGCCTTCCGCTTCGCCAGCCACCCGCTGGGGAGATCTGTCGCTGCAATTGGGACATCAGGGGAATATTCTCGACTTTCAAATTACCGACGACGGCCAAACCCTGGTGACTCTGGCCACGGATGCCACCTTTATTTTTTGGAACACAAATAATTGGGGGCAGCGAAACAGCGTCCAGGCCGGCGATCTTATTAAAAACAATCGGGAAAAACTGACGGAGGATTTTACCTTTGAACAATTCGCTCTCAGTGGCGACGGACGGACCTTGGCCACCAATGGCCCGGGAAACCAAATCCTGGTTTGGCAATTGCCCGACTGGACCTTGGCCCATACCCTGGCCGGTCATACCGAGACTCTGACGAATTTGGCTATTTCCGCCGATGGGGGCCGTCTGGCCAGCGCGGATCAAGAAGGAGGATGCCAGATTAGCGACCTGCGCACCGGCAAGGTTTTGCACAGTCAAAAGCTAGAACGCCAGCCGGAATTTTTATGCATTTCCGCCGATGGGAAGCGCGTGTTGTACTCTGATCCCGAACAAGATGACGCGGTTATCCAAGTCTGGAACGCCGATAATGGCAATCACGAGCAATCGCTGCATTATCACACCGAAACGGTAACCTGCGCGGCCATCAATGCGGCGGGGACGCGGGCCATCACCGGCGGCGACGACAACCACGCGGCGGTGTGGGATCTGGCCTCGGGGGAAGTGCTGTTTGAATTGACCGATCATGTCAATGATCTGACACGGGTTGCCATTTCCCCCGATGGCCTGCGGTTTGTGACCGCCTCGCGGGATGAATCGGTGATCACCTGGAATGCCGAAGGAGCCCCCCTGACCGTCTTTGAAAAACATGCCGAACAACTGCGCGAGGTCTGCCTCGATGCCAAAAATGACCGTGTCCTAAGCCTGGGGGATGATGAGCAGTTGCGAATCTGGAAATTTGCCAACGGCGAAGAACTCCAGGCCCTACGGCGCGGTTTGGGAACTTCCTATTTTATCGCCGTTGATCCCCTCAAACGCTGGCTGGCCACCAGCCATGGCGATGGTATTGTTCAGGTTTGGGATCTGGCCAGTGGTCAAGTCCGCCACCATTTTTCCGAAAATTCCAGCGGCACCCACGCGCTGGCCTTTAGTCCCGACGGCAACTATCTGGCGGCCGGGGATGATGATGGGCGTCTGGTTATCTGGCACACGGAAAATTGGGAGATTGTCGAATCCCGTCTCGTCGACCCGGAGGCCATCAACAGTCTGGCCTTTTCCGCCAATGGCCAGCGCCTCTTGGGCGTGGGAGGGGATACCGCCCATGTATGGGATGTGAATAGCTTTGAAATTAGCAGTACGCTCACCGCCACCGATTCCACTTTGACCGGTTCGGCCCTGACACGGGATGGCAGCCTGGCAATACTGGCGTGTCGGGGGGGAGCGTTGGGTTGGTATGATGTTAACCAAAGGGAATGGCGGCATCAGGTGGAAAAAACCGATGACGGCACGTACTCGGTGGCGTTGCATTCCGACGGACAGCAATTTGTCGTGGGATCGGACAACCACAAAGCTTGCTTGTGGAGTCTGCGGGAATGCAAGCAGATGGCCGAATTTACCGGCCATACCGATAGCGTCTATGGCGTGGCCATTCATCCGGACGGAAATGTGCTAGTCACCAGCAGCGCTGATAAAACCGCCCGGCTGTGGAATTTGCGCGAGCAAAAATGCCTGCATACCATGGCCGCCAACGAAATTCTGTATGGCATCACCTTTTCCCGCGATGGCAAACATATTTTTTGCGCGGGAGCCCAGGGCACGGGATATTGCTGGCAGGTAGAGACGGGCCGGCTCGCTTGTCGCTTTTGGCAATTAAATAAAGGAGCCGATTGGCTGGTGGTGGCCCCCAGCGGGCATTTTGATGGCTCCCCCGCGGCGCGGAAGCTGGTCATGTTTCGACCCGCCAATCAGACGGAATCCTTCCCCGGCGAGGAGGTCGCTCCCGCCGCGTATGTGCCGGGACTGTTTGCCAAGATTCTCAAGGGAGAACAACTGCCATAAGATACAAGGGGTCGATAGTTTACCGCGCCTAAAAGAGCGTTGTTCGGGCTTGAGAGCGTAACATTTGGGATGCTGTCGAATATTGACTGATATCGAGCTGAATCGGGCCGTTGGTCCTTCTAGTATGTATTTCCCATCGACCTAGGCCGCCGCCGCGCTTACCCTCGCGGCCCATATAGAACAACATTCCCTGGCATAATAGCCGTGGTTATGGTCAACCAACAACAACCAGCATGCATGTCCGCGGTTTGAATATCAACGGTATGAATATCAACAAGCTGGCGGCTGGAGCGTAACGATAAGAACAAACGCCAGCCCCGGCGGCGCGGGCCGGGAAAGGATTTCTCCGTTTTCCCGCGCCGAATGTCCGTCATGGCATTAAATATTCACTAACCGCAAATTGCGGTTTTCCCGCGCGCGGAGTTTAGTGCCATTAAGCCCGCCGTCCAGCAACCCCCGCGTGTCAAACAAGTTGTAATCGATCTGCACATCGTCGCGGATGTCCCCCAGATCCGCAAAGAAGTCGCGGATGACGTTCGCCGTGATCTGGGCCACGTCCAAGCCGCCGCCGGTTTTCAGCGTCAACTGATCGACGGTCGAACCGCCGTTCTCGTAGATCGCGGTTCCTTGCGCGTTCACGCCGGCAATATAGCGTCCGATATAGACAAAATCCCCGCCGTCACCCGTCGTGAGCGCGACGGATTGGAAGGCAATGGAACGAGAGAACAACAGATAATCGGCCTCGCCGCCGGTGTCCGCGGTCAACGCTTGGTCAAAGATATTAACGTCCAACGCCAGCGAATCACGCCCGCCGCCGGTGAAGAAGGAGATCTCCTTGTTAAAGCGGCTGCCATAGACCGACAGCAAATCGTTGTCCCCTCCCGTCTCGAACATGCTCTCTTCCCGCGCGGTTAGGTAGCCCAAAAAGACCGTATCGATATCCGCTCCGCCGCTAAAATTGGTTTCGTTGCTGATGCTCCAGTACAGATCGTAACGATTTGCCCCGTTCCCCAGGTCGATTGATTTAACGCCGTTGACCAGCGTGGTCCGTTCCCACACGGTATCGTCCCCGTCCCCGCCCAGGACCTGCACGGGACCATTAACCGTCAAGTAACCCTGCGTGCCAAAAGCCGGGTTCGACACGTCATTATTCACCGGATTATTCGGATCCGCGCCTAGGACCAAACGGTCGTTGTCGTCCCCCAGATCGATGGTGACGCCGTCAAAGGCCAGCGGCGCGGCCAGCCACAAATCATCGTTTCCACCCAGCGTGTTGCCGACGAACGACATCGCGCCGGAGAAAGTCTGTGGCGATGGTAAACCGTTGATCAGCTTGTTCGCGGTGACGATGAATCCACTAGCTCCGTCACTCGCGACCTTGATCGTGTCGTCTTCTTCCGTGCCGGTGATGATCATCACGCCACCCAAGATTTGCACTGTGATGCCCGGCAATTGGCCGATCAAAGGTTGTGTCGTAAACATCCCGACGCTCGAGTAGGATGTCCCAGCGGGGCTTGTGGCGTAAGCGGCGAACGAAAGTTGCGTTCCGGACGGGAGTGAGCCGACGTCGATGGTGAAGATACCCGTCGTGCCGGTGGTGGCGACCTTGGTGACCGCCGGGCCGCCGATCTGCGGATTATTATTGACTGACGTGATCGCATACACGATGCCGCGTTCAGTGGTGGCCGCCGTACCTTCACTCGTGACATTCCCCCCCAGGGTGGCGGTAGTAACTTCGATGTTGGTCGACGTGGGTGAAGTGACGGTCGGCGCCTGATCGTTGTCGTTGATCGTGCCCAACCCAGAAGCATCGGCAATTGTGACATTGACCGGCTGCGTCAACTCCAGCGTCATTGTCTCGACATCTTCGTCGAGGGGGTCATCGACGGTGTTGACCAACACGCCGATCGAGGTCTGACCGGGATTGAATGTCAGTGGGATGCTGCCCCAGCCAAAGTCGTCGTCCCGGGCCGCCGTGCCGGGCTCTGTCTGGACGAATACGCTTATTACCTTTTGGCTCGCCGCCGATAGCGAGACGTTGAAAATAAATGTGCCCCCTTCCGTCACCGTCGCGTCGGAGACCGACACCGTCGGTGGGGCGTCGTTGTCGCTGATCGTGCCCTGGCCTTGGTTGTCGGCGATCGTCGCGTTCGTAGCAGCGGACAAATTCACAAAGAACGTTTCATCAAATTCGTCGAGCGGGTCGTCAGTGATATCGACCATGAACGTTTTCATCATGTCGCCGGGCGCAAATGTCAAGGTTCCGCTCGTCTTCGTGTAATCCTCGGTGCCGACGGCGGTGCCGTTGGCGATGGCGTAATTGACCGTCACCGTTTGCCCGCTCGCGGCGGAGAGGCTGACCGTAAAGGTCGCGGCGCTGGCTCCTTCGTTCACCGTCACGTCGTTGATCGAGATCGTAGGAATTGCAGCTGTCACATCCAAGCTGATCGAACCGCTGGCGCTGCGCATTTGCGCGTCGGTCACCGTCACGGGTAGGGTCTTTGGGCCCGCCGTGGTACTGGTGGAAACCGTTGCCAGGAAAGAATATATGCCGTCGCCGGCCGTGGCGTCGCCGTTGGTTCCGTCGTCAAAGAAGGCTTGCGTGGCGGATCCCCCGATGCTCGACAGGTCCCCGGTGACCGCCAGACCAGAACTTGCTGGATTGGCACCGGGAGAGACGCCGACCTCCAGCACAGTGGTACTCCCCGCCTGCGCGGGGGTGGGGGTCGCATCGGTAAAATCAATCGTGGGGTTGGTCTCGATCAATGGATCAGCGATTAATTCCAGGACCCAGGGCGCCGCGGGAAAGGCTACGTTGGAGCCGATAAAAATCGTCGTGGTTCCTGTGAACGGCAGCGTAGCCGGTAGGGTAAATTGCGAATTCGTGACGTCCACCACCAGCCCACCTTGATTAAACGGCACGCTGAATCCATGGGAAAAAGTCGCGCCGCCGCTGCCGTTGAGCGTAATAACTTGGTCCCGATCTTGATTCTGAAAACCACTTCGGAAGGTATCCTCGTAGCGAAAGCGGATACCGGTGATTTCTAACCCCAACGCCACGGTCACCTCAATGGCGTCCCCGGAATCGCCGGGAGTTAACAGGGTCCCCTGCCAAACATTAATGCCCCTCCTGTCGATCGTGAAAGCCGTGGGTGTCTCCCCCGACAAGTCGGAGGATTCGGTGAAATTGACCAGGGCCAGCATCACCCGACCCTCTAACGACTCAAACAACAACCCGCGCTTGCCCGACAGCGCGCGTTTGTCGTTGCACATGCGCCTGCGCCGCGGCGCGCGGGACTTAGTGGGTTGCGAAGGACGAGACCAGAGTTGACCGAGCGAAGGAAACAGCGACATCGTGGATGGCCTTCAGTTGTGGAACTTGATGCAAGATATTAAAGGAGTGTTGGCATGAGTTTGAAATGAGCTGAGTTTCCTCTGAGGGAGGGCTAGGCTCCCGCCAAACCGCTCTTTGATGGCCCAACGCGCGAACGTGGGTGTCAAAAAGCGTGCAATCTGAAAAGTTCTAAATTGAACTTCAGAAGCCTGCGACACGAAGCAGTCCTTGGACGCGGGAGAGATATTTTCAAGAAAAAATAGTAGCGAACTCCGTTTTTTCTGACGTTTCCCGCCCCATACCTTCTCCCGGCACAAGTGGCTATCGTAGTTTCCCAGCGTCCAGGAGTCAAATTGGACAATCCAGGGATTTTCTTAGGATTGTCGGGGATCAGCGGCTGGGGCGGGCCGACCGTGATACGTAGGGATGGCTATGGCGAGCAGGGAACAGAGGATTCGAGAAAATTACCGCGAGGAGAACAAGTTTTTGTCATTGTTCGCCAGAACGGCTGGGCAAACTGAACCGGTGGGAATCATAAAAAGAGAGAAGAGACGAAATCAACTTTAAATTCGTCGCCACGCTCCCGGTCGGTCCGTGGCGGGCCGCCTGGGGCACGGGAGTGCCGGGTAAGATGGCCAGAGTATGGCTGTTCGCGGGGGGCAAGGGAATGACTGTCTGAAAGAGCCGGGCAAGGGTAGGTGAAATAGGGAAAAATCGTGGGTGAGATCCAGTCGTCTGTTTCCACTCCATGAATAAACTGGCTAGTTTCTGCTATCTTAATTTCTCCCAAAAGCTGTTTATCCCACTCTGTACAATCCGCGTACACAACTGAAATTCGCACAGGTGTTTGTCTAGAAATAGATCATTGCCCAGGGCAGCTACCGCGGTTTAGCACCCTCCCGAAAGTGTGCCTTTTGTATTTTTCCCCCCTAAAATCCAACTTTATTCACGGCCACGCCGTCCCCCCGGTTAAACAGCCGCCGATGCGTTAAAAAATTTATCTCAAAACTAACCGACCGTACCGATCCATCGCATAACGCCGCGTGAAATACCGCCGTGTGGGCGGACCCAAATCCTAAAAACACGTTCCCCACGCTGGTGTCCTGCAGTTCCACATCGGTCTTGGGGGGGAGGTTTTGGCCGTCGCGCACCGCCCAACGGCAGAGGTCATAATCGTCCCCGCTAAACGCGCTATGGTCATCGCTAAAGTCGGTCCCGGTTGTGTAATGGATGGGCCGCAGCGACTTTTCCCCCAGCAGATAGACGTTGGTCGTGCCGTCCAGGATATTTTTGATCCTGACTTTGCTGCGTTGATAGCTGATGCCGGTGCTCTTTTGCACCGCCGGGACAAAGCCATTCCCCCGCAATCCCTCGGACAGACTGCCCGGCCCCGCCCCCCAGGGGATAAACTGCTCTCCCGCGTTTACCGCGTAATCACACTTGTTGACCTGCACCTGATTGGGAACGCCGTCGGCATTGTGGGCCTGAAAGCCATTGGGCTGGCCCAGATTGACCAACCGGGGGGGACGCCGTGTGGGACAGTACAAGATGGAAATCACCGCTTGGGTGGCTTTGAGCGCGCCGGCTTTTTGGCGGGGAGTAATGGTTTGGGGGTTGGCATCCTTGGCTAATTCAAACGTGTTTTTTTCCTCAATAAAGGGCAACAGCGAAAACCCCCAGCCTCCCGGCTGCTCGAGCGCGGCCAGGTCGGGATCCCCCACCCAGTGCCAGCCCCAACCGCCGCTGGGAAAGTGCTTATTGGCATCCAGAAAGAGCAAATTGGCCTTGGCCAGTTGGGACAGGTTATTGGTGCAGGTCGTGCGGCGGGCGGCCTCGCGCGCGGCCTGGATGGCGGGGAGCAATAGCGCCACCAAAATGCCAATAATAGCAATTACGACCAATAATTCAACCAACGTAAATCCGCGCTTCACGCCATGCCGCATGTTGTTCCCCTTTGCCGCGCAAACGGCCTCTCCACCACCATGAAAAACCCCCACAACCCCCCGCTGACTTTTGAAGTAAGCTATCCCCTTATTATAGAAGAAATCCCGGTCTGTAAACGGAAATTTGGCATTCAACGGCAATTTGACAACCAAACGCAGGCCAAAAAGTAAGTTTCGCAAGCACTCTGGACGTTTTACAATTGACAATCGGGGGCTGGTTCAACAGCGGGGGCAGCTTGCGAAGTTTCAGGCAGGCGTTAATATCAATGAAGGCTTAGCAACCTATCATTTGCGTCTAGGAGCTAAGTTTTTTTGCCCGCCACCGCGCCCTAACCGTACCCGCCCATGCAACTTGCCTTTTCCAGTAATGCGTATCTGCATTTTTCGATAGAGGACACGATCGCCAAAATTGCGGAGCTGGGTTACGCGGGGCTGGAGATTTTGGCGGATGTGCCGCATGCCTGGCCGGCGGGCTTGTTGCCAGAGCGGCGGGAGTCGATCCGCCGCGCGTTGGAACGCCACCAATTGCAAATATCCAATGTGAACGCGTTTATGATGAACGCGGTCGCGGACCCGCGGCAACCGTATTGGCATCCTGGCTGGACCGACCCCGATCCGCATTACCGGGCCATTCGCCGCGAACATACCAAGCGCGCCTTGCGCCTGGCGGCGGAACTGGGCGCCCCCAACCTGACCACCGAGCCGGGGGGGCATTTGCAGCCGGGCCAAACGCGGGCCGAGGCGGGGCAAATCTTTTATGATGAATTCATGCCCTGTGTGGAGGTCGCTGAAGAGGTCGGGGTAAAACTGCTGATCGAGCCTGAGCCGGAATTGTTTATCGAAAAATTTGGCGAATACCTGGATTTTATGCAGCGGGTGGATTCCCGCATGGTGGGACTAAATTTTGACATCGGCCACGCCTACTGCGTCGGCGAAGATCCCGAAAACTGGGTCGCGGCCATGGCTCCCCACACCGTGCATTACCACTTTGAGGATATCGCCCCCACCCGCGTGCACAAACATTTGATCCCCGGGCATGGCGCGATTGACTTTGCCACGACGATGCTGGCCATTCAAAAAACCGGTTACACCGGCTGGATCACCGTAGAGTTGTACCCTTATATTCAAAATCCCGACGATGCCGCCCGCGCGGCCCACGCTTATTTGACGCGCGTGGCCCAGGAGGCGGGCGTTTCGTTGCAAACACGTGGTTAAGCCAAAACCCCTTTGGCCATCAATTGCCGTCTTAATTCTACCTTTAGATGATTATCGCCGGGCAGCTTTTATTGCCGTCTGTCGGCGACACCTGCCAGCTTTTGCCAGGTTGGCTGCGCGTGGAAAAGGGGATGATCACCCAGGTGCAAACGGGCCACATTCCCCCATCCGCCGACTTGGGGGGAGAAGCTTATTTGATCACGCCCGGTTTTGTGGATGCGCATGTGCATCTGCCGCAATTTCCGGTCATGGGGCATGACGGGGGGACCCTGCTGGATTGGCTAGAGCAAAGTGTCTTTCCCGAGGAAGCCCGCTGGCGGGATCCCGGCTATGCCGCGGAGCGTTCGCAAACAGTGCTCCGGCAAATGCTCTCGTATGGCACGACCAGTTGTTGCGCTTATGCCACGGTGCACGCCGCGGGGGCGGCCGCCGCGCTGGAATGCTTTGCCGCGGCTGGGGTGCGGGCGGGAATCGGACAGGTGCTCATGGACCGGCTGGCTCCGCCAGAGTTGCTTTGCCCCGTTGATCAACAGTTGGCCGAAACCCGCGCTCTGTGCCAACGCTATCCCCGGCGGCAATTGGCTAATCCGACGGTCATTCACCGCGTGGAAGCGGTCGTGACGCCACGCTTTGCGCTTTCTTGCACCGATGGACTACTCCACGGAGCGGGAGAAATTGCCCGGCAGACCGGGGCGCTCGCACAAACCCATTTGGCCGAAAATCTGGCCGAATGCCAGGCCGTGGCCCGGCTCTTTCCAGGTATGACTTATACCGAGGTGTACGCCCGCGCGGGACTCCTGGGTCCGCGGACGTTGCTCGCCCACGGTATCCATTTAAGCCAAACCGAGCGCGGCCTGCTCCGTCGGCACGGGGGGACGATTGTGCATTGTCCGACGGCAAATAACTTTTTAATGTCGGGAATCATGCCCCGGGATCAATGGCTGGCGGAAAGCCTCCCCCTGGCCCTGGGTAGCGATATCGGCGCGGGAACAGAACGGAGCCTGGTGCGGGTGGCGCGGGCCAAAATAGAAACCGCCAAGAACCATAGTTTACGCGGACAAAATCCTGGAAAAAGCGGTGAAGTGTATTGTTCGCCACAAACCACGCCGATTGTTCAGCCTGGGCCAGCCCCCGTTGCCTCGGAGCATCATCCCACCCCCGCCCATGCCTGGTGGCAGATCACCGCGGGAAATGCGGCGCGTCTGGGTTGGGAGGATGTAGGCAGGCTATGCGCGGGAAGCGCGGGAGATGTGCTGGTCATCCGGCCGGATGCGGACTGGCTATCCGCGCCGCAGCCTTTGGGCTACGCGCTTTTTGCCTGGGACGACCGCTGGCTGCGACAGACGGTAGTGGCGGGCCGGGTGGCATGGAGCGCGGCTTAATTTCGCCGCGTCCGCCAGAGCAGGGTCGAGGGGGCAGGGGATAGGGGGTGAGGGACGAGGAAAGAGGGATGAGGGGGCAGGATTTTAGCCCGCCGGGTCAGCCAGGGAACTTAGCGGTTATCACGGTTTGGCACAGCCTACCAGTGTCGCTGGCGACCAGAGGGACTTAAACGGGTAATGAACATTGATGAAGGTTCATCCTGCGATCTATTTCCCCTTGCGGCTGCGTCGCTCCGATTAACAAACAGGGCAATCCGCGTATCAACCTCCTAATAAAGTCCTTGTTGTTTGGTTCATTTGGTTGAATAATAAGAGAGTTCCAATAAATGCCGAATCTGGCTTCGTGCCAGGGCGCGAAACATGAGTTGATTCCGGTTTAATGGCTCGCCGAACCTTCCCCTGTTCTCCCGGTGTGGCGGAGCTTATGCCGGATCAAGATACCTTAAGGAGCTTTATGATGCTCGCGTGTCGGATCCCCTTAATTTTGCTTTTTGTCATTCCCTTCGCAGCAGTGTTGGGCCAGCCAGGGTCGCCCACCTCATTGGTCTTGCCCTTGATCGACCTCGACAGCCATACACATCGTCAAGTTGTCGTGGACCGCGAGCCGGGAACATACCTTGGCCACCCGTCCACACTACTGCTCGAAGATGGCAAGACGATCTTGTGCGTTTACCCCAAGGGTCATGGGCGGGGGGCGATTATCTATAAACGGAGCGTCGACGGCGGAATGACATGGTCGGATCGGCTGCCAACACCCCAGAGTTGGGATACCTCGCTGGAGACACCGACGCTTCATCGCGTGGTCGACGCCACGGGGAGGAAACGCGTCATCTTGTTCAGCGGGCTGTATCCCGTGCGATTGGCGGTCAGCGAGGATGACGGGCAGAGCTGGTCGGAGTTAAAGCCGGTTGGAGATTGGGGGGGCATCGTCACGATGGCGTCCGTGATCGGCCTCAAAACGGGTCGCGGCCATTACCTCGCCCTGTTTCACGATGATGGGCGTTATTTTAAGAACGAGGGTAAGTCGACCGGCGTGTTCACGCTGTACCAGTCGCTCTCCCGGGATGGTGGCATAACCTGGGAGACACCGCGGGCAATCCACCAATCCGACCAGGTCCACCTGTGCGAGCCGGGCGCATTGCGATCGCCGGACAATAAGCAAATAGCCGTGTTGCTTCGCGAGAACCGCCGTGGAAAAAATTCACACGTTATGTTCTCCGACGACGAGGGTCGGACATGGACACAACCCCGCGAAGTGCCAGGTTCCCTTACGGGGGATCGCCATGTCGCCAAATACGGTCCCGACGGTCGTCTGTTCATTTCATTCCGTGATGCCCCCCCCAAGCACCTGACAAGCCAGACGGCCGGTGACTGGGTCGGCTGGGTGGGGACCTACGAGGACATCGCGACCAGCCGCGAAGGGGAGTACCGGGTCCGCCTAAAGGATAACCAGCATGGCTGGGACTGCGCCTACCCCGGCGTTGAGTTACTGTCGGACGGAATGTTTGTCGTAACAACCTACGGGCATTGGACAGCGAAAGAGCCGCCGTACATCTTGAGCATGCGGTTTACCATGAGCGAGCTTGACGAACTGGCAAAGCTCAGTCTTCCAGCGCCAAAGTCTGGCCTACCCAACGAGACACGTTAGGAAGTAGGTCAAAGGTTATCACCGTTTGGCACAGCCTACCAGTGTCGCTGGCGACCAGTGGGACTTAAACGGGTAATGAACGTTGATGAAGGTTCAACCTGCGATCTATTTCCCGCTTGCGGCTGCCTGTGTTCCTGTTGCGGCAGCGCCGCCCGGGTTGATTAGCAAACTGGGCCACCCGCGACGCTCAGGCGTTCGACTTTCGCAGGCGAGTGACGGCCAGCGGGATCATTGGTAATAATGCCAGCAATAAAGATGAAGGTTCTGGCACGCTAATGGGGGTCATCACGACTTCCGTTATCCCCGCCTCCATAAACGTCACACCGGTGACAAACGCTGTCGGATTAGTCGGATCGAGCATCTCACTGGGGTCGATGCCGCGAATGCTAAATTCAGAAATCCCATCGGGAACGAATGAGGTGAAGTCGAATTCAACACCGGCGGTCAAGGTAAACGCCAATGTTCCGAATAGCAACTCAAACGTGTCGTCACCGCCCGGTAAGGCGCCGGGGATTAATACCGATCGAAAAGGGATGCTTGCGGATTCATAATCGTACCCGATAGCTATCACCGGATCGATGTAGACGACGTCTTCTACTGTCCCTTCCGTGATGACATCAATCACAAAACCGCCATCCTCGGTCATCCCTGAGGGAAGGAGAGGAACGTCTGGCGAGGAGCCAGGAAGTGCGCCGTGTCCCCAAATAAAGCGAGCTGCGACCGAAGCAAAACCGTCCACTGCTCCGGCCGATCGACCGACCCCGGGAACAGCGATTGTAAGGGCGTGTTTTTGAGTAAAGTAAGGAGGTTCAAATGGATTGGTTAATGGTGTCTGGCCCGGGAAATTGAACTGTACGTCAATGACGCCACCGTTGATTCCTTCGATAAATCGCAATCCTGACAATTCATCGTAAAAAACCACAGCTCCAGCGGAGTTCAATTGACTATTGCTGGCGAAGTAACGTACAAACAAGCTGCCAGGCTCGGTGGTATTAAAAGAATAGACGAGGAAATTGCCGTTACCCCCATCCGATCCAATACTGTGACTGGTGCTCGCATTTGTAACACTAAAACCTGCACTCCATTCTCCCCACCAAAAAGGAGGTCCAAAATTGACGTAACTTCGAGCACTCGTCTCGAATCGTCCTTCTGACCGATCGATGAGACTCGACGTTAGTCCAGCGCTGTCCCCGCCAAGACGGATCTGATTGGAAAAAGAATCTCCGTCGCTAATACCTGGATAAGCACCCACGTTTGGCAGCCAAATACTTGAACTATGGTTGATCTCCACCAGTTGATTCAGGAGTTCCGCTCGAAGTTCCAAAGGCGCAACCACAGTTGCAATTAAAATGATATATCCTGCAAAGGCCTTCATTAGCTTGCTCCTTGGGGGTAATCTCAACGTTAAACGTTCATGGATTTCGCCGCTCCCGCGCCTTTTGCGACAGAATTCTCTCGAAAATCCCATGAGATTGCTAAAGTAACACGACCCAATATACAGTTCAAGTATTTCAGCTTTGAAGTAAAGATTTTTAGCGGGTAGCCTCAGTTGGCACAGTCTACTGGTGTCACGCAGTGACCAGTGGGACTTAAACGGGTAATGAACGTTGATGAAGGTTCAATCTGCGATCTATTTCCTCTTGCGGCTTTACTGCCCAGGTTGACAAACAAACTGGGGCACCCGCAGTGTAACGGGGTAATATGAGGATATCGTGAGCGTGTGAAAACCTAAATGCAGGTATTCCATCTTGTATAATCCAAAATCAAAAAAACTCAAGAATTTATCATAAAAAGATTCGCGATCCCGGGCATCACGCTTTAGAATGCACAAGCCATGTGCCAGTTCAATGCTGTCATTTGGCCCGGGGGTTGAGATTTTCTTTTGCTATTTTCAGAATTTTCATGCGCGATATGCCTGCTTTTCGCGCCATAGGATACCGAGCGTTGTCCTCGTGGTAAAGCTCGCCACGGGCCCGCGAATCGCAGGGGGCCATTGCTGTTGACATCTATTCGAACGTGCAGTCCTTTTCCTAATAGTGTGCTAAAATGACGCGATTATCCACCCGACCACGCTCGCGGCAGTTTCGCAAACATCGCGCGATCAGCGGGGTAATTCGTGATCATCTGCGGTTTGAACCGCTCGAAGAGCGCTGCCTGTTGGCGATTTCCGACTTTTTATGGCGCGAGCAAGGCCCCGGTCCGATTACCGGCGGCCAGGTCGATGGCATCGCCGATTCACCGGTCGTCGGCGCTATTCACGATGTGCTGGCCGATCCAAATAATGCCAACACGCTCTATATCGCCTCGGTCAATGGCGGTATCTGGAAAACCACCAACGCCCTCTCCGGCAACCCCGTCTGGACGCCCCAGACCGATTTTCTGCCGTCGCTGTCGGTGGGCGCGCTGGCCTTTGACACGGCGAACGCCCCGCGGCAAATCATTTTTGGCGGTGTCGCTCATCGCAGTTCCTTTGGCGAAACGGGGGGAACGCTCAACGGATTGTTGCGCACGTTCGATGGCGGCGCAAATTGGTCCGTCGCTCCCTTTCAAAACCCCTTCGGCGACAAACTGCTCACGGACAAACAGGTTGCCGGAATCGCCGCCCACGGTGGCCGAGTCGTGGTCGCCGTCAGCACCAGCAACACTTCTTCCAATATCAATGCCGGCGCGGGAATTTATCGTTCCACCGATTCCGGCGCGACCGGCCAAAAGCTCAGCGGAGAAATCAATCCCCTGACCGGCCAGGTGTTCCTTCCCAAGGGGCGGGCCATGGACCTGGCGGTCGACCCCAACGACCCCAATGTGATTTACACCGTGCTCATCGACAACGACGCCGCGGGAACCAACAACGGTGTCTGGCGCTCGCTCAACGGCGGCGTCGATTGGACGCGGATCAGTCCGAATTTTGTCAACACCGCCATCCATCCCGAAAATCAACCGGCAAAGACCGTCAATGTCGAATTCTCGGTCAGCCGCGCGGGAGGTCGCGAGACCATCTTTGTGGGCGTGATCAACGAAGGGCAGTTGACAAACCTATTCCAAGCCATCGCCCCCGCGGGGGCCGGCCAGCGAATCGACGTAGGAGACTGGGGCCTGCTCACACCGCCCGCCACCAACGAAGGAGGGGGCGGCTTTGGCCTGCAACCCCGCGTAAAATCTGGCGGTCAGGGGAAAGATCATTTTTCGATCCTGGCGGATCCGGATTTTGGCAATCTGGTGTATCTGGGAGGGGATCGGCAGCCGGGGAGCGTTGGCCAGCCAGGCAGCGGCGAGTCATTTCCCACGCCCAATTCCATCGGCGCAACGAACTTTACCGGCCGTTTATTTCGCGTGGATGCCAGTCAGCCCCCTGGTCCGGGGCAAGCGACCGCGCTCACGCATATTCCGGCGCGTGATCCGGCGCAGCCGCAGTTGCCCCTTTCGGCGCCGCATGCCGACAGCCGCGAATTGATCATCGTCACCGATCCCGGCACGGGCCAGAAGGTGCTCATCGAGGTGGATGACGGCGGTATTTATTTGCGCCGCAATCCCCGGGGTTTTGGCCAATGGGAATCGCTCAATGGCAACTTGCGCGTAAGCGAACTTCACTCGGTCGCTTGGGACGAGCATCAAAATGTGATCATCGCCGGTTTGCAGGACAACGGGACGGCCCGGCAACCTGGCCAGGGGAACCCGGTCTGGCAAACACTCAACCAGGGGGACGGGGGCCGGGTGGTGGTCGATGCCAGCAACTCGGCGTTTTCCCGGCAGTTCACGTCCTCGCAGAATTTTGGCACGTATACCGAACGGCGGGTGGACAATCCCAACGTGCCGGGCGCGATCCCGGACGCGAATATTGTCCGGCCGCTGTCTGTGTTGAATGCCGGTGGCGCTCGGTTAAATACCAACTTTGACTCGACGTTGCAGTCTTATAGCATAGTCGCGCTCAACAGGGTCGATCCCAAACGGATGGCCTTTGGCACGGGTTTCTTGTACGAATCGTCAAACAATGGGGCCACGATCCGCTCCGTCGGCGGCCTGGTCAATTTCAATTCCGATGGGACCGACAACGATAATGACAAGTTGGTCGACGAAGGGGACGAGTTCAAGCCGCAGAATCGGCTGGGGCTGGTCATCAACGGACTAGTCGCCGGCGGCGTCAAAAACGGCGTCGCCAACGCCGACGTCCTGTGGGCGGCCACGGGCATTGGCAACGTCTTTTTGCGGCAGTCCGGCACGGGTCTGCCCACCCAGGTCAGCGCCATCAATTTTGAAGGTCGGAGCAGCCGAATTGTCGATTTGGTCGTCGACCCGACCGATTTTCACACGGCCGTGGTGGCCACCGACACCGATGTGTTCCTAACGCGCGACCGTGGGCAAAATTGGTTAAACCTGACGCCGCAGGTCCAACCCACCTTTTTTGGCATCAAGTCGCTTGAGTTTATTAAGGGAACCGACTTTGACGTGATCGTAATGGGGGGCTTACAGGGGGTCCAGTTTACCACGACGGAAAACGAAGCCCAAAAGACATTTGCCTGGACCAAACTTGGCGGAGGCTTGCCCAATGCGGTGGTCCACGACCTGAATTATAACGCCGCCGACGACACCCTGGTCGCCGGAACACTTGGTCGCGGCGCGTGGACGTTTCCCGACGCGCGGCTGCTGATCACGCATTCACCCAACGAGGTGTTCACGGGCGACATCCTACGGTTCCAGCCGGACGTGGCGGGCACGCAATTTGCGCTATTGAGTATCGAAGTATTGGGGACGGGCGGAGCGGCCAATCAGCGGTTAACGCTCAACGGTAACAACCCCCGCGGTGACCGCGAATTATCGTTGGGGGAAGGCGCCAATCGCAAGGTGTTCGGCCATGTCATATTTCCCGAACGAGTCGAAGGGGGCGCGAATACCTATTCCAACACGGGCCGATTCTTCTTGTCGCCGGGGACGCGCTCGGATCTATTTGGCGATACCGACCCCGCCAAACCCGGCTTTCAAGGACGTATCAAAGTCACTTACCTGGCCGACAAAGTCGAGCACTTTCAGGTGATTCGCTTTGTGGAGGGAGCGTCGGGCGAGGGGGAAAACGCGATTGGCCCGGGTGATAGCGTGTTGGAGTCGATGAAGTTGCAGCAGCGGCTGAACTTTTTGGGCGTGACCGACCTAAATAACCAACCGCTGGTGGTTGATGGCATTATTGGCCCCCTGACGGAGTCGGCCGTCAAAAAGTTCAAATCCCCGGGCAACCCCAACTCTCAGACGCCGGACCGCGACCCGTTTACCGTGCGGCGGCTCAACCGTATTCCGACGGTGCCGTTGTTCCTGAGTTCCATCGATCAAACAACCTTGGCGAATGGACTGGCGGCCGCCGGCCAGGCGCTGGGAGGGCTGGAAACAATCGGGGCCTTTGGCCAATTGCTGCCGCTGGTAGGTTCGACCGATCCGGCCGCGATAGTCAACACCCCGTCCGCTGGCGTTACGCCAGCGCAAGCGGGTGATTTAAAGAATGTGCTGGCGAACAACTTTTTGGCCCCGCTGGCGGACTATTTGACAATCGACCCAACCCCGACCACGGCCGAACTGACATCGTGGTTTGAGGGAACACCCGTGGCGGGCTTGAGCAACTTGGTCGTCAATTTGACGGACTCGGTTTATCGCATATCCGCCGATTTTACCCACAGCAAGGTCACGCAACGGGCGCTCGATTTGGGCGAAGCCGCGTTCAACGCCGGATTGGGGCTATCGCCGGGCACACTGATAGACCTGACAACGACCGTCTCGGCCAGTCTGACTTTTGGGTTGGACCTGCTGACGGCCGCCGCGGCCGACCCATTCTTTATCGAAGTGGGAAACCTGGGGGTGAGCTTGGCCGCCAGCGCCAACGGCAAGGCCGTGGCCCTGCAAGGGGGATTTGTCGATCTAAACGCGACGAATGCCAGCTTTGGGATATCAGGATCGATCCAGGTAGCGCCGCTCGATCCCGCTGGCAATGGCGGGCGGTGGACGCTCAATGAACTGCGCAATTTTCCCCTGGCACAACTACTAAGCGTGAACGCCACCGGTTCGGCAACTGGGAATATACCGGTAACCGCCACGCTGTTTGGGGCGCAGCAAACCGGTGCGATCGCGGTCGGCGGCGCGAATAACCTGTTTAGCGGCCCGTTGACGATCAACACCGCGGGACTGGGGGGGCTGCAAAATCTGGTCAACCTTAGCCCGACGGAATTAGGCGCGACGTTCAACCAGTTGGGAACGTATTTGCAAAATTTCCGCTATACGGACATCCTCAAGACCAAGTTGCAATTCACGCTGGACGCAACCTTAGGGGATGCGCTCGACTTGCAGAAAGTTTGGCAGGACCGCGTAACCAGCCTGTTCCAAGAGACCGAGGCGCGGCCCGCCGTCGGGTCGCTGCAACAGCTTGTCAGTGGACTGGGGAGCTCGCTGACCGGCGGGGCTTACAATCCCACCACCAAGGTCTTGACGCTTAATCTGCAGTTGGCCAGCACGTTGGCGAACAAAAAGGCGACACTGGCGTTTCCCGACGGCCTGGGGGACCTTAGTGAAATCAAGACCTCCAGCGTCGCTAATTTGGACGGTTCGGGGAGCGTGCAATTTCAGATCGCGATCGATTTGAGCCAGCCGGTCGGCAACGGTTTTACGCTGACGCCCGGGACGTCCCTGTCCGCGTTGAACGCCGGCCGCGGCGTCAAGGGCATCCGCGATCCCAACCCCCGGCCCGCCGACGGCCTGAACGATTTGCGGATTACGCTTAGCAACGGAACGGCATTCGAAGTAAATCTGGATGGCGCGCAAACGGTTGCCAACGTCGTGTCGTTGATCTCCGCGGCCATTCCGGCCAGCGTGGGACCGGCGGGGTTTGCCGTCGAATTGGCCGGCGATCATTTGCGCCTGATCGACCGCACGCGCGGCGCGGTAAATGAATTTTCGGTCAAGGCCGCCAACAGCTCGCTGGCCGGGCTGGCCGGCGTTGGCTTGGGGATTTTGGGAATTGTCGGCGAACCCAATGAGGCCGGCGACTACGTGCTCGAAGGAAGCGCCCTGCACGGCGACATGCTGTCAAACCATGCTTACATCGTCACCAACGGTCCCCTAGCTCCCAAGTTAATGGGGGCCATTGACCTGACAGCCGCCGACATCGACGCCGCCGCGCTGCTCAACCTGGTCCCCGTGGCCTTGGGGAACGGGACGACGGCGACCAGCCCCGGCTCCGGCAGCACGCGCACGACGTTCGAAGTGACGCTCAAAGATCCCAACAATGATGGTCGTCTGACCTGGTCCGAGTTCTCGGCCGGAATGAAGAACACCAGCACGATCGCCAACCCGCCGCTGATCGGCGGCAACGCCAATTTTGCCCTCCCGGCCAGTGGCCAGTTGCCGTGGGGCGCTCCCTCGGCCAACCCGGGAGTCACGGTCAGTTGGACAGATCTGGCCAATCCCGGCACCTTGTCGGTGGACTATGGCCCGCAACTGGCCGAATTGGCCGACTACGGCGCGGTCCAAAAAGACGACGTGCTGACGCTGCTACAACAAACCCTGGCGTATGTGACCTCGCTAGAAGGGCAGGCGTTTTTGCGAGAAAAGCTTCCAGTGCTCAACGAGAGTCTGGCGGATCTGCTGCGGCTCAAGGATACGTTTCAGCGGGTCGTCGACGATTTTAGCGACGATCCGGTGCAAACCTTGGTCGGAATGGAAGAATCCCTGGAAACAGCGGTCGAAAAAGCGCTCGGGCTCCCCCTGACCGTTAATACCGACGGCCCGGCGGTCGAACTGCTCCCCGACAACACCGCCGGACGGCGGGCGTTGCGGATCGAACTGAACTTTAACGCCGGCTACAGCGCGCAGCGAAACCTAAATCTGGACCTGAGCGACTTGGGTCTGGCCAGCGCGGGCAGCTTGGTCGACGCCCGCGGCACGGCCGCCTTTAGCGTCGCGGCGACCGCCAATCTTAATTTAGACCTGGGTCTGGACCTGACCAACCGGGCCAATCCCCGCCCCTTTTTGTACAACACCACCTCCGCGTCGATGGGGGCCAAACTCAACGGTTCGGCAATCAACTTTAACGCCACTGTCGGGCCGCTGGGCGTGGCCATTGGCAACGGCGGCGGCAACCCCGGTTGGTTGGTGATCGACGGCGACGGACTGTTGGACACACCAGCCAATCCAAATGACCGGGCCAGCATTACCTTTAACCTGACAAACGCCGATCCGTCAGGGCGGCTGCTATTTGACGCGCTCACGCCCGATGACATCACCGCTGGACCGTTGACCGGCCAGATGCGGGTGCACCTACCTGTGCTCAAACGAGACCGCAGCGGCCCGCTGGACCCGGCGCATCCGAATTTGACGTGGCAATTCCCGTTGTCCAGCCTGGCGAATCCGCCAGCACCGCAGTCCGTGCCCGACTTTGCCGCGGTTTTCAACGCGCTCAATTTGGGCGGGGCGCTGGATGGCTTTGGCGAGGGGTGGGATGCGTTGTTTGGCGTGCTTGATTTGGCCCTCGATAACAGCGCACTCATTGGGAAACTGCCGCTGATTGGCGACCAGTTGCAGGACGCGCTCGGATTTATCAAGGACCTGCGCGATCGGGTTCGCGATAACCTGGACCAGACGCAGCCAGGGCAAATGATCGTTGACACGTTGCGGCAAAAAATTTATGAGGCCGTAGGTCCCGGCGGGCTCAACTGGCTGCAAGACCGGAACGGCAACGGCGTGCAGGTGGATGACGTGGTGATTAACCCTTCTTCGCCGGGCATCGGCACCGAGGAAGTACGGTTTGACATGACGTTGGGACGGTCGCTGACGCTGGTCGATTTGCCGATCGACTTTGACATCGGCTTGCCGTTTTTGGGTTTGGATGTGGATGGCGATGTGCAACTCCGCACCGGCTTTACCTGGAATTTCGGGTTTGGGATCAGTAAATCGGCGGGGTTCTTTGTATCCTCGAGCGCCGCCAACGAGTTAACGTTCAATGTCGATGCGACGATTCCGGGCTTTAACGCCACCGGCACGCTGGGCTTCTTGCAGGTCCAGGCGCGCGATGACGCCAACTCGCCCACGCGCCTGGGAGGCGCGATTGTCGTGGATCTGCGGGATCCCAACAACGACGGCAAACTCTCGCTCAACGAGCTTTCGACCATTACCGGCTTTGGCCAGATCATTGACGCCCGCTTCACGGGACAGGCCGACGTCAATCTGCTGCTGACGGCCAGTTTCGGCGGCAACGCGGCCTTTCCCATGATCAAGGCTGACTTGAACCTGGATTGGACCTTCAATAACAGCTCGACCATGGCCAACGGCTCTGCCTTTGGCAGCGCGCCGACGCTATCGCTCAACAATGTCCGGCTGGACGCGGGCGAGGTCATCAGCAACCTGCTGGGTCCATCCCTGCGCGAGATTAACAACATTCTGGGGGGAATCAAGCCGGTCCTGGACGTGCTTCAGGCGCGGCTGCCCGTCGTTTCGGACCTGCTGGGTCG
The DNA here is from genome assembly GCA_033762255.1 of Pirellulales bacterium. Taxonomy (NCBI): domain Bacteria; kingdom Pseudomonadati; phylum Planctomycetota; class Planctomycetia; order Pirellulales; species Pirellulales bacterium. The sequence goes on from JANRLT010000034.1 coordinate 47,610, forward strand.
AGATTTTACACTGTTGGATCTGGCCGAATTGCGGGGCACCATCAGTCCCGAGACCCGCAAATTTATCGACGCGGTATCACTCTTGCTGACGTTGGCCGACGCCGCCGGGCGGGTCGACGGCGTCGAGATTCCACTGGGCAATTTCGACATCGTTGGGCCCGGATTGCCGGCATTTGACTTGCGCAGCACCCCTTTAAGCGCGCTCAACCCGCAGACCATCCCGGGAATCAATCTGTCGCTGCCGCTGGTCGGCGACGTGCTCGACTTTATTAACTCGACAGGCGCGCTCAACACCTTAGGCGAAGGGAGCGGCGGCGCCAGTAGCGCCGGCAAATTCGTCACGCCCATTTTGGATAGTCCGCTGTCGGCACTCCAGGTCTTGCTGGGGGGGGATCCCGAAAACATCGTGTTTTTTGCCTACCAGATGCCCACGCTGGAACTGGAGGCCGGATTCGAACTGGTCTTTGGCATCTTTCCGCCGTTCCTCAGCGCGTTTTTGTCAGGCCAAATCAGTGGTTATGCCAACTTCGCTTTCGGCTACGACGCGTCCGGATTGGCCAAGTTCGTCAAGAGCGGCGACTTTCTCGACGTCTTTGACGGCTTTTATATTTCTGACCGCAAAAATCCGGACGGCACCGGCGCGGATGTCGACGAAGTCTTTGTGGAAGGAGCCCTCGAACTGGGCGCGTTTGCCGGCATCAAGGCGGGACCGGTCGATATCTCGGCCGGCGTCAAAGGGGGTGTCTACGCCAATCTGGGCGTGAATCTTAACGATCCCAACGACAGCGGCCGTATCCATGCATCGGAAATTTATCAGGTCGTCGCGGACCAGGGCCTGGAATGCCTGCTGGACCTGCACGGCGAAATCAAGGCCGGTGCGTCGTTTTTTGTCACGGTGGAGCTTGGTCCGATCACCATCGTCGACATCGATGAAGAGATCGCCTCGGCCACGCTAGCCAGTTTTGATCACCATTGCGAGGAACCGTCGCCCGACCCCATGCTGGGGACCAAGGATGCCGCTGGCAAGCTCACGCTGCTGCTTGATCAAAACGGGGACGACGCCTTTCGCGTTCGCGGAGCCGCAAATGGCGAGGTGATTGTCCTGGCCCGCGGCAAACAGCAAATCTTTAGCGGAGTCACCAGCCTGTTTGGCGACGCGGGCAAAGGAAACGACAGCATCACGATCGACAAGTCCTTATCGTTGCCCGTCGAATTCTTTGGCGGCGATGGGGACGACATTATCACGTTGGGATTGGGTGGAGGGGTGGTGCATGGCGGGGCGGGAAACGATGTGGTAAATGCCGGCGGCACGACCGCGGCGCTCACGCTTTTTGGCAACGACGGCAATGACGTGCTCACCGCCGGGTTGGGGGCAGATATGCTCTTTGGCGGTCCGGGACGCGACTCGCTGCGCGCGGGCCTGGGGAATGACAAGCTGTTTGGTGACGAGGACGATGACGAGTTGTTTGGCGGCTTGGGGAACGATGAACTGACGGGGGGAGCGGGGCACGACAAACTGTTTGGCGAAGCGGGCAACGACAAGGCCTGGGGGGGCACTGGCGATGATCGGCTGGAAGGGGCCGAGGGAGACGACGAACTGCGCGGCGAGGAGGGACACGACACGCTCGTCGGTGGCGACGGCCGCGATCTATTGTATGGCGGAGCGGGGGACGACCGACTGGATGGCGGCTTGGCCAACGACGTTCTGGAAGGCAACGACGGCAACGACTGGCTCGAGGGAGGACGCCACAACGATGTGCTCTTGGGCGGGGGGGGCCAGGACACCATGTTTGGCGGCCAAGGGAGCGATGACCTGGATGCCGGTGACGGCGATGATCGCGTTTTTGCAGGCCTGTCGGAGGCCGGGGGGGATCCGAATTCCATTCACACCATCAACGCCGGCGCGGGCCGCGATATCATTTATGGCGACATCGGTCCCGACACGATCTGGGCCGCCGACGGCGACGATTACATCGACGCCCTGGCGGGCAACGACATCATTGACGCGGGAACAGGCAACGATACCGTCATCGCGGGCTTGGGTAGCGACCGCGTCATCGGCGGGTGGGGCCGCGACACCATCTTTGCCGGGTTGGGCTATAGCGGCAGCGGTGCGGGGAGCGCGACAGAAACCAATGTGATTTTCGGTGACGCCGAGTCCGGCAGTCTGCCCGCTGGCCAGACAATCGCCAATCAGGCCGATACGATCATCGGCGACGATGGCGCCGATACGATTGATGCCGGCTGGGGCAATGACTTGATTTACGGCCTGGCGGGCAGCGATACGATCCAAGGAGGCCCGCAGGCCGACATCATCTACGCCGGCGTGAACGAATTGGGAGGCGGCAACGCGGCCGACGTCAATACGATCTGGGGCGACACGCCGATCGAAAGCACAACCGATTTGACCGAAGAGCAGCGGGACCGCATCTATGGCGACGTTGGCGAAGATGTCGTTCGCGCCGGTCCCGGCAGTGACTATATCGTCACGCTGGCGGGCAACGATCAGATCTATGGCGAATTGGGCCACGATACGATTCTTACCGCCAGCGGCAATGACCTGGTCTATTGCGGCGCGGGCAACGATGTCATTTGGACCGGCGATGGGAATGACCTGGTTTACGCCCAAGAGGGAGATGACGAAATTCAAGGGGAGGCGGACGACGACTTTATCTCTGGCGGAACGGGCAACGACCGGATCGGGGGTGGTTTCGGTTCCGACGTTTTGTGGGGAGGACAAGAGGTGATCGCGGCCGACGCCTTTGGACGAACCGAATCCGCCCTGGTGTTCCCCACTAATTTTCCAGGCGCAAATTGGTCCGTCACGGCGGGCATGCCGCGGATTGTGCCCACGGCGCTCGTGGGACTTTCCGTTGAAGGCCAAATCGAAGACGGCCGCGACCTGATCACCGGTGGCGACGGCCGCGATTGGCTGTTTGGCGGCGGGGCCGACGACGATCTCGACGGCGGCAACGACAGCGATTATGTCGATGGGGGGGCGGGCAACGACCTGGTCCGCGGCGGCGCCGGGGACGACGTCATTCGCGGCGGCGCCAACCAGGACGTGCTTCGCGGCGACGCCGGCATCGATCAACTGTTCGGCGACGCCGGAGTCGATCATCTGTTTGGCGATAGCGGCACGGGGGCTGGCGCGACCCAAATCCTGGCTGGCCAGCGGCTCTTTGGCGGCGACGACATTGACTACCTTTACGGCTTCTCGTTTAGCACCCTGACCAGCGACGTAGCCACCGAAAAGAACTTGACAGGCGACGAGTTGCACGGCGGGACGGGAGGGGATTGGCTGTACGGCGGCATTCGCGCGGACACGCTGTATGGGGACAGCGGCGCCGACACGATCCAGGGGGACGGCGTCATCGGACCCAACTATGCCGACAACGCCCTCAAAGCGCTCATCGGCGGCGCGGACACATTGTACGGCGGCAGCGGCGAGGACCGTCTCTATGGCGGCGGCGGCAATGACGCGATCTGGGGGGGCTTTGATTCGGACTGGCTCGAGGGCCAGATCGGCTCCGACGCCCTCTACGGCGGCTCCGACATCGACATGCTGCTTTTGGACACCAACACCGAGTACGTTAATCCGGCCTATCTGGCGTTTGCTTCCCCGCTGCCCGAAGTGTTCGACGGCCACCTGGGCAATATCGCGGCTGGCGATACGCCTGACGACAACGCCACCGACATTCTGTTGATTGAAGGGACCGACGCCGCCGATGCGATTCGCTTGGGGCAGGTGGGCTATTCTTTCAATGATCCCGTCAACGGACTGCCGCGGACCGGAACGCGCCTGGCGATCGATTTCAACAACCGCTGGATGACCGCCGATTGGCGTAATTTTGCCGACTCAACCGACGCGAACGGCCGGCCGCTGGTCGAACAAATTCGCATTTCTGGACTGGGGGGGGCGGACACCATCGAGTTCGTGTTTGCGGATACCGCCACTCTGAGCGGCAACACCTTGACGCGGCTCGACGTGAGCGATCTGGTCGATCGCAGCGACGACTGGGTGGGGGTCATCGATGGCGGTCCGGGGAATGACCTGCTTGCCGGCACTAATGCGCGCGACCGGATCGACGGCGGTTTTGGCAGCGACCTGATCTTTGGTTATGGCGGCGACGATCAACTGTGGGGGGATGGCGGCATCGGCCAGGGGTTGGCGGGGGACCTGGACACGATTTACGGCGGCCAGGGTAATGACGACCTGCTGGGAGGCCAGGGGCAGAATCGGCTCTTCGCGTGGTCGCGCGCCCCCTTGGCCGGACCGGGCGACCAGTTTGGGGTGTTTATCGACTTGGCGGGCAACCTGTATGACAACGACGGCGGCGGAATCTATCAACTGGAAGACACCGGACTCAATCGGGTCCTGGGGGGCACGCAATCCGATGAGCTGTTCGGCGGCACGGGGTTGGACTTTTTGTACGGAAACGGCGCGCCGACCAACGCCCCCGATCGCCTATATGACCGGCACGGCAATCTGTTTGAAGCGCGCGACGGCACGCTCGCCGGGGACGAATGGAAGGACTATGCGCAAAGCACCGACAAGGTTTGGTATTACGGCGGCACAAACCTCAACGATGTGATCACCGTCGACTTTGTGACCGAACCGGGCGTGCTGCAGGGGCATCATCTAATCACCCGCTTGACCGAAAACAACGGCAACTTCACATTCGACGCCCAGGTGCAACTTGATTTTGAGGCCACCGACGCCAGCGGCAATCGCATCTGGAATCCGACTGACAACTTTTACGGCCGCGCGATCACGGGCGCGATTGCCGCTCCCGCAAACGGTCGGCTGACGGGCGATGTTGTTTTTACCCTCTTGCTCGACGGCGTCATCCATGAAATTCGGTTGCTTGCCTCCCAGACTGCCACGAACACCAGCTTGGCGGACCTGATTGCCGATCTGAACGCTGCCATCGGCGACGCGGACGTGGCCGGGCTGATCGCGGCACGTCCCAACGGCGACCGCGTGAGCCTGGTCCAGTTGAACCAGCGGCAAACCGAAACCACCGCCTTGCAAGTGATCGCCACGAACGCCGCCGCAACGGCGGAACTGGGCCTGGGTGACGGACAGACCGCCGCCATTGGCTTTGTCGGTTCGTTTGGTCTGTCCAGTTTGCTCCCCCCGGAGGGGGATTTTCTGGCCATTATCGTGGACGCACTCGCCGGGAACGATGTGGTCACTGTTGGCCCGACAGTCGTCAAAAGCGTGTGGACCGACGCGGGCGCGGGAGATGATCGGATCGAGTATGTTTCCGGCAAGCCGATCCTCATCGACCAGACCGACAATCGCGCGGACGGTTTTGGGAACGGCGATCGCGCCCATGCATATGACCTGGGACGCGCGTTCCAGCCCGGCGACCCGGCCAGCTATCGAATCAGCGGCAATATCGTCCTGGGCGGTCTGACAATCGATAGCCCGACCGATGAGGATTGGTATTCATTCAAGCTTCAATCCCCTCCCTCCGCCGGTGAGCAATTGCTGTTCCGCGGTTTGGCTGCCTCCGACCAGCTTACGGCGCGGCTGATCGTGGTGGGCGCTGGCGGCGTCGAAACGGTCCTGGCTACGTCCAGCAACGGACAACTGAACTTAAGCGGATTGGGATTACAGGCTAACACCCCATATTACCTGCATCTCCAGACCCCTCTTATACCCACGGTTTACGAACTGGAATTTATCACGGGCGCGGCGGCCAATACGACGCAAGCGGCCGCAACCGAGATTGATGATCCCGAATCCCCCGAACCGCTCGACTCGCTTGCTGAATTCGCGTCGATTCTAGGCCGCCCGTTGCGCGTCGGCGTAGATGAGGCCTGGTACAAATTTCGCCTGGATCGAGCCGCCGCGACGGGCGATCAAGTGTTGTTGAATCTGTTCGAAGCCGCCGGACCGGTGACCGTGACTCTGGTCGAGTCGCCCCCCACCGCGCCCCTCAAGATTCGGACGGCCGTGACCGCGCTCGCGGGGAACGCGCCGGCGGCCCTCTCTTTGCAAGGTCTGACCGCCGGCGTCGACTATTGGCTGCGCGTCAGCGGCATTGGCCCCGCACGCTATGAGTTAGCTCCGCAATTAAACGGTTCCCGGCAGCTGGATCTTTCCAACCGGCTGGTGAAGGACCTAGGGGATCCAATCATCGTGACCCGCAAAGACGTGATTCTGGGGGGACCCGGCAACGACGTGCTCCAGGGGGGGCCGGGCGAAGATTGGATCTTTGGCGGTCCGGGAAACGATGTGCTGGCCGGCGGTTTTGATCGACAAGCGGGCGACCTCTTGTGGGGGGGGGAGGGCGACGACCTGTACCAGATTTTTCCCGACGGGCAAGCGCTGACCAAAGCCGGGCAGCGCTCGATCACACAAACCGGACAAGCAACGTTTATTCCCACCTACAGCGATCGTTTTGATGGCGGCGGCGGCAACGATCAAGTCGTATTTCTGGGGGGAGATCTGGACGCCCAGGGGGAAGCCGTTGATGACCACGCCGCTATCCGCTGGAATGCGCTGTTGCACCGGTATGAAGTGACCGCGCGGGCATGGGACGCCGTGAAAAATGACTTTGTCGCGCAGAACTTTCCCACGGCCGCCGTATATACCGCCGGTCCGCGCACGGGGGGAGGATCCCTCGAGCAGGGCCGTCTGGCTAGCGACGCAATCTTTACACTTTCCATCAATGGCGGGTTGCCGGTGGTGATTACCGTGCCAGCCGCGGCCACCAGCTTGAATGGCCAGTTTAGCCATCTAATCACGCAGATCAACGAGGCGATCAACGTCGCCGGACTGGCGGGCGATGTCGCGGCCGATGTGCGCGGCGGCCGAATTGTTTTGACGACGGTGCGCCTGGGCGGCTCGGCGACGCTCGCGCTCTCCGCGCCCAACGCTAGCGCGCTGGCGTTGGGGCTTGCGGCCACCGCCGCGCCCCTAACAGGCGGCAATAATGAGCGCGGATATGCGCAGAATTACGCGTATTACACGATCACCCAAACCGAAGGAACCACGATCGACCTGCGGGCGGGAGATGACGAATTCCACGCCGATCCCGAGTACCTGATCCGGGGGGGCGAATGGGGATTTGACCCCGCCGATCGACCGCAACGGGCCAATCCCAACCTGACGATCCTCGGCGGAGCGGGGAACGATAGGTTGTTCGGGGGCGCTGGCGATGACGAAATTGATGGCGGAGCGGGGGCCGATGTGATCCGCGGCGGCGGGGGGCACGACCGGATTGCCGGCGGCACGGAGGACGATTGGCTGGCCGGCGGCGCTAGCCAGCTCCCCCCGGATCGTTACGAATACGCCCGAGGCGCGGCTAACGATAAAGTCGAATTCGCGGCGCTCTTTAAAGAGGACCTGACGCCGCTTCAGACCAGCGCGCCCTCCGACGTGGTGATTGCGGATCTGTCGTTTAATTATGGCGACCGCGGTGATTGGTACGCTCTGAGAACGCCAGAGGCTCTCCGGTCGTACAATTCGGCCGAGGCGGCCCAACTTTTACGCGGCATGCTCGAACTGCGATTCAACAATCCCGAAGCGGGCCAGGCCGGATCGCCGTTCAACGGAGTATTAGCCCAATACGGTTACAACTCCAGCACTGGCGCGGGGGGGCGGCTGTTGCACCTGTTTGCGGCGCGCGACGACGACCCGGGCGCGGGTCTGGCGCTGGTCCCCGCCGAAAACTTTGCCGGCGTGCCCGATTATTACCTACTGCATGTGGTCAATCCGTACTCCCTGGCGGTGGTAAATGCCCAGGCGCTAACAAGCGGCGACTACGAAAACGTCAGTCCCGCCGTTCCCACGGCCAGCGACAACTTTCGTCTGGCGCTGGATGGCGTGGAGTACACCGTTTCGCTGACCGCGGCCGCCACGCCGACGCTGCCAGCGGTAATCTCGTACCTGCAGGGGCGAATCAACAGCGTCGCTGGACTCGCGGGGAAGGTTTATGTCCAGCAAATCAGTCAGCAAGACCAGCGAATCGGTTTTTGGCTGACCGATCCGAACGCGCGGAGCCTGGCGGTCACATCTTACGGTGGAGCGGCCGCGCGCTATCTGCGCCTGCAAACGGGTTCATTCAATCGCGTGGATGGGTCAAGCACCCAGGCCGCCTGGGAACTGGGCGCATATTCGCTGACACTCAAGAGCACGGCTGGTTTGGGCGCCACGGTTCATGTCGGCGCGGAGAGCGCCGCGGCCAGCCTGACCCCGCCCGATCCCAACCAGCGCCCCGTGGCGATCGGCATTGGCGATCTCAACGGCGACGGTTATGCGGACTTTATCGGTGCGGTGCGGCTCTTTGTTTCCAGTCAAACTGGAGATTCCACCACCATTGCCAGCGTCTACTTTGGCGGACCCGATCTTACCACCCCGGAGTTGCGTCAACCTGACCTGACTTTGCATCTGCCGATTGATCTGACGGGCGAGAATCTGTTCGCTTACGGCAATTTGGTCACCGCCGGAGATTACAACGCGGATGGTTACGGCGATCTCGCGGTTGTCGGGGTGTCGAATAATCCCAACCCGCTGGGTAGCGTGAATATCTTGCTGGGGCGTCCTAGCTTGCCCGCAACCATTGATCTGACCACTCAGGCGGATATCGTCGTGACGGGGATCACTCCATTTGGCGAAGCTCGCCTGGCGAACGCGGGTGACTTGAACCTTGACGGCGCAGACGATCTATTGATCGGCGACTACTTTTACAATGGCGATCAAGGGGCTGTGTTTCTGATGTACGGTGTGCCGGTCACTGCACCGCGGGGTTGGCAACCCTGGTCGCTAACCGCCGACCTGTTCTCTGCCGATTTCTCGGACAATGGCAGCGGCAGTTTCGACAGTTTCTCGTTCGTCGACGCGGCCGCCAGCGTTATCGGCGGGCTGGCCACGCCGGTCGCCGGAACTCCGCAACAGAACCTGTGGCACGTCTCAACACGCCGGGCCGCCGACACCAACCACACGCCCGAACATTCGCTCTATTTTGGCATCGACGGGACGGGTACGTTCGCCTATCCCAATCCGGATGCGCCCATTCGCGTGCTGGGCCGGGCCGAAACGACCCTCGACTTGAACGGCCTGCCGGCGGGAGCGCAATTGCGCTTATCGCTCAAGTACTTTCTACAAACGGAAGGAAGCACCAGCGTCTTTGACATCGCGCGAATCAAAGTCACCACCACGGACTTTTCCGATCCGGCCAGCCACATTCTACTGGGCGCAAACAGTACCAACGAGGTCAATTCCAACAGCGGCCAGTTGCCCGTTCCTCCCGTCTTCTTGAATCAAACCAGCGGCACATGGCAGGAACTGGTACTTGATCTAAGCGGTTTTGCTGGACAAACGATTAAGCTGGCGTTTGAATTCGATAGCGGCGACGAACTTTACAACGAGTACGAAGGTTTCTTTATCGATGACATACAAGTGCGAATCCAAAACGTCCAATTGGATGCCCTCACAGATCTGGCGGGCATTATTGGCGCGAACTTCGGAGACCGATTCGGCGGGAGCGTGGCCCGGATCGGTGATCTCAACGGCGATTCCCTGCCTGAATTTGCGGTCTTGGTGCGCCGATCGTTTGGCTTCGGTAGTTCCATCCAAATCTTCAACGGGGCCAGTTTGACCCCGGGGACGCAGTATTCGGCGAACGCGCTGGGGCACCGGATGTTGAACCATCCGACTAACTTGGGTTACGCCGAACTGTTCACGGCGGGCAACCTCATCGACGCCGACGCAAACACGTTTCCAGATCTGTTGATAGCGGGCGCCGACTGGTGGAACAACGACAGCTACGTCATCTGGGGCGGATCGGCGACGAGCGGGGGAAAGACCGGCACCGGCTTGACAGACGGCAGCACCTTGGCCAATGCCGGGACCGTGATCGATAGCGCGCGGGGACGCGGTTTCCCCGTCCCACTCGGCAATATCGATGGCCAAGCCGGAGATGACTTGGGCCTAGTCCAGCGGGTCTTCAGCGACAGCTTGCAGGAAAACGGCTCGCAAAATTCGCACCTAGTTGGTCAGGTCTTTGCCAGCTCGGTCAACGGCGGCATGATCACCAACGATTTTCTGCGCCCCTCCGCCCCGGTTTTGCAGCCCTATTTGATCTTCGAGCCCGCCGCGCCATTTTACGCCGCCGCTGGTGGTAATCCACCGCAACAAGCCTGGTTTTTTGCGGGCTTAGGGGATATTAACGCCGACGGCTATGCGGACCTGGGTTTGGCCGACACGCTGGCCGGCCGCAGTTTGTCAGTCCACGCCGGAAACGTGTTTGTCGACAATCCGCCGCCCCCCCTGACCCCCTCCTTGGCGACAGATTGGTACCGGTATCAATTGGCCAATCCGCTGCCAATCACGCCAGCCGATCCCCCGCTAGGCCTGAATCTTAGCGATCCCCAATCCACCAGTCATGCGATCGGCCTGGCCGCGAATATTACCGGGGCAAAAACCAACGACCGGCTGGGCCTACCGCGGCAAATCGGCGACATCAACGGCGATTTTATCCCCGACTTTGCCGTGCAGTCCAGCGACCAATGGTCGCTGTTTTATGGGCCGCTCGATTTCACGCGCGTGGAAAACGCCAATGAGCGGGCCGACGCGTACTTGCCGTTGGATATCGGCGCCGACTTGTTTAACTATCAGCTCGCGCGAAGCCTGGGGAATATCGACGGCGATGATCTGGACGGCAACATCTTTGACGACGTGCGGGGAACCACCGACTTGCTTTGGTATCAACGCGTCGGTTCGAACTTGTACATGACCATGCTGTTTGGCAACGAGCTGCTGCCGCGAAATCTGGAAACCGCATTTGACGTGACGTCAAATCCCGACCAGGTCAAGTACGCGTTTCGGGACCTCGCGCTCGCGCGCAATACGCCAGCCGAAGTCTTTACTCTTAAGTTCAATAACGACCCTTATGCCGATATCGCCGTGCTGGAAGACGGCGCCAACGGCTCTTTCGCGCCCGTTCTGAGCATCTATTTTGGCGGACCGTTCAATCCCACGGGGACACTCTCACTGGCGGCCCGCTTCACGGGATCCAACCAGCAGTTCCGCAGCGGCTTTTCGGCGCGTAACGTCGGCGATTTTAATGGCGATGGCCTGGATGATATTCTGGTCACCGATGCCGGAGTCCAAGAAGCGCGGCTGTTTACCGGCCGGGACGGCGGCGGCACGTTCTTTAACTGGAATAACTTCGCCTTGACGTTTACGGTTCCCACGGGCGCGACGCCAGCCGTGGCGCTGAACGACATTGGACGGCCGGACACCGTTTTAGGCAACCAGGTGGACGGTTACCACGATTTCGCGGTCGCGTCCCCCGGCTCGGTTGCGCTATACCTGGGGACGGTCGCCACCTTTGGCAGTCCGATCTCGCCGTACCGCACGATCGCGCGGACCGGGCCCACGACCGGCCTCAACGTTTTGCTAGTGCCGACGGTGGGAGATTATAACGGCGATGGCAAAGCCGACCTGGCCGTGCTCGAAACGATTACGGTCGCGGGGACCGCCGCTCCTTCATCAGGCACGATCTATCTGTTTTGGGATATCGCCTCCAGTGCCCTGCCCGCGAGTATGAACTTGACGATCGATGCCGACGCGGTGATTACCTCGGACAGCGGCACGGGCTTTTTGGATGGACTGGCCACGGACGCGTTTTTGGATTTGAACCGCGATCGAATCAGCGATCTGTGGGCCAGTGCGCGCACGGCCGACGTGGTCGCGGGCACGCTCAAGTCCGACGCGGGGCGCGTCTACACCGTCTATGGTTCACCGCTGCAAGGAACACTGCCAGCGGTGTTCGACGTGCTGACTAACCGCACGGTAACTGGCAGCGGCGAGTTTGTAGTGGATCGGGCGACGGGCCAACCCGCCGGGTTTAATCGCACGTTGCCGGCGGACGACCCCGACACCGCCGTCAACGAAAGCGAGCAATGGTACCGCTTTACCACGCTGGGCGATGGATTACCGGGCAATTATCTGAGCGTGACCCCCTGGTCCGCGCGGCCTTATCAGATTCACGCCCACGAAGGAGGCACCGCCACGACCCTAGCAGGGGGCGGTTTTGTCTCGCCCGAGTCCTCGGGAGGATCGCTCGACTATATCACCGCCCATACGGACAGCCAGGGGAACATCCGCCAAGGATTGCTGGAATTTGACCTGGCGTCGGTCTTGCGGCTGCGGGAGGACCCGACCGCGTTGGTTCAAAACGCCACGCTGCGCCTGGATTACGCGGCTTCCAACTATGAAACACCCAACTTTGGAGTCATCGATGCGACCAGGCGCGTGGCCTGGGGAGATGAATTGTTCGTTGCCGATATCGGCGCTTTGTGGCGCAGCAACGGCACGCTTTCCGGCACCTCGCGAATCACCACCGGCAGCGACGCCGGCGCGCCGGTCATTTTGACCAATCCGGTTTTCCTGCAGTTGATCAACAATCAGTTGTACTTTTGCTCGGTCGGCGGGCTGTGGCGGATGGACACGCCCGACAGCGTGCCCGTCCGCATCGCCACGGTCAACACAGTGGGAGTGCAGCTGATCCAGGTCGGGTCGACGATTTATATGACCGACAATGGCCGGTTGTTTGAGCTGGACGCCGGGGTGCCCGGCGGTAGGCGGAGCGTGCTGCGGAATGGCGTTGCGCCGGTCTTCAATGCGGGCACCCTCCAGTCGTTCGCGGTGGGCGGCGGGACGCCGGTCGAAAACCTGCTATTTGTGGCCGACAGCGGCGTCGGCGACCGCGCGCTCTTTCGACACCAGCCGGGGCAGACTTCGGCCGTGTCGGTGCTGACAAACTTGGTGAGCGCGAGCGAATTGATCACCATCGGCGGGCCGAGCGGGTCGGCGGCATTCCTGACAGCGCACGTCTCGGGCGGTTTCCAACAGCAGTTGTTCCGGATTCTCCGTTCGGGAGGCACCTTGACGACGCAGCCCGTCACCTATAACGACATTCCGGGACAGAATGTATACTTCGCCAAAAATCTCACCGAGTTTCAAGGCTGGCTGTACTTTGTGGTCGGCGACCAGTTGCGCGCGGTTGCGCCAGGGACGACGGAGGCGATGTTGGTCAAGGATTTTGATCCCGCCAACGTGGCCGGCTTCAATTCGGAACTGGGAAATTTACGCGCGGTCACGTTCGCGGCCGGCGCGCGGTTGGTCATGACGGTTAACGACCGTCAGGTAAGCCCAGCCAACCCGCACGGCGTCGAACTCTGGATCAGCGATGGTTCGACCCCCGGCACCACGCTGTTAGCGGATCTCAATGCCGAGGTCGTCAGCGGCCGTGAAACTTATGGCAGCCATCCGGCGTCGCTTACCGTGGTGGGGCAGACGTTGTACTTTACCGCCTACCAGGGAAATTCCTCCCTCAACCGAGAGTTATATCGCACCGACGGCACGACCGCCGGCACGGGGCTGGTTAAGGAACTGTTTGACGGTCTCATTGGCGGATTTTACAACTCGAGCACGTTTTTACTGGCCGGGGCGACCCAAGCCATCATGGTGGCGGACACGTTCGAGGATGGCCTGTCGATCGTCTATAGCGCGGGCACCAGCGCCACAACGGTCAATTTTCGCGACTTGCTGGGTGCCAGCGTGGAAGTGGAAACGCTGTTCGCCGAAGGGGATTCGCAACTTAGCTACGGCGACGCCACCGCCGCCGCGCGGTTCAATTACAGTTCGTTCCTGATCGACGCGACCGGCACCACCGAAATCGACGTCACCGCCGCTGTGCGCGAGGCTCTTCGCACAGGCAAAACGCGGCTGCAATTTCGCGTCAATTCCTCCTCGGCTAATATCGTTCTGGACATCGCCAAGTCCCTAGCCGGCCAGCTCGACGGCAATTTCATCACTCAGTACGGACCGGGACAAACCGCGCTGACCGTCACGCCCAACGCGGGCGCTTTGGTCGACGTCTATGATGAACGGGGAGGGCAATTGGCAGCCGGCAAGGCGCTGGTGGATTTGCGTCATTTTGCCGCTGGCACCTACTACGCCCGCGTCTACGCGCCGAGCGGTTTAGCCAACCCGTTGGACGTGACGGTGGAAATCGCCGCCCCCCCCGCCGGACAAACCCGCGCGACATATGAATTGCGCGATCGAGATCACATCCAGGGTGGGGATGGCGACGACACCTTGCTGGGGAACGAGGATCTGGACGCGCTTTTTGGAGGGGGCGGCCGCGATCTGTTTGTCTCGGATGTGCTCGCCCTGAGCGCGAACGACGGTGGTTTGATCTACACGCTCCTCCTAAATGGGCCCGAGGTTCGAGACCATGCCGCCGGGGACTTTTTGCTGGCGAATGTCCCGGCGGCGGAATCGGCGGGCCAATTTGTCCGCGCGCAGCTTGATCCCGAAATCACCATCAGCGATCCAAATCTGCGCAAAAGCCTGGCCGATGTCCTCAACATTCCAGAAACCGTTAACTATTTTGGTTTGCCGCGGTTCGCCCGCAACGTGCTAGCTAGCGATTTGGCGGGCTTGATTGAATTAGATCTGAGCTACCGCAACCTGTTCGACGCCCCGGAACTGGAGCAAGCAATCAACTTGCGCGCACTCAGCCTGACTGGCAACGAGTTGCACGATCTGTCCATGATAGAAAAGCGGACCAGCACCGCGCCGATCAACGTCGGGTCTCCGTTGGGGGCTAGCCGGCTAGAGTACCTGGCCGCCGACAAGAATGAGTTCTTCTCCGCCGCAGGATTGGAACTACTGCAAAACCTGCGCGGCGTCACCTTGGATTTGAACTTCATAGCCGCGCTCGATCCGTTGGCGAATCTGACCAAGCTCAATTTTCTGAGCGTAGACGGCAAACCGAACGGCGCGGACGGCGGCTTTAACGTGACCAGCCTGGCCCCGTTGGCGGGTCTGTCGCAGTTACGTTCGCTCAGCTTGATCAGCCAGCAGATCGTGGATCTGGCGCCGCTCGAAAGACTGCCCAATTTGCGGCATGTGTCCTTGGACAAGAACCGCATCGAGCGGATCGAGGCGTTGGCCGCCACCCGCTTGGCCGACGATCGCCCGGCCAGCCTGCACGCTGGCGAAATTCCTGGCGCCTCGTACGCGGAAGTCGGCGCGTCCCCGTGGCAAGGAAATTTGTATCCGGTCGACGGCGTCTTTCACGGCGACTACCGCTTTCATCCCAACGAGGCGGGGGCCAATGCGGCCGCTTCCTGGACTTTAAACAACCTGGTGCCTGGTACATACGCCGTGTTGGCCACCTGGCCCCAACACCAGGATGGCGCCGCGCAGGCCACGTTCGCCGCCAGTTATCAAACCTATAACACGCTTACCTCGAGTCTCGAAACCCGCAGCCAAAACCTGGCCACCGTCAACCAACGGTTTGCCCCGCTCGGTTCGTTGATCGACGGAATGCCGTGGCAAACGCTGGGCCAGATCACGTTGGCCAGTGCTCCGGCGGCGATCCCCGACTTGCGTTCGCTAACGATCAGCCTGGCGGGAAGCGGCGGCGTCTTAACCGCCGACGCGATCCGGCTGGTGCGGATCGCTGCGCCCGTTCCGCCCTATGAGCTAGTCTCTTTGACCGGCAATCCGCTGGGGAACGACGCGCACGCGCTGGCCAGCGGCATTTTAGACCCGGCCATCGAAAACAGCGCCACCATCTGGGAAGAATTCTCGTTCGATGCCAATCAGCAGCCTGTGCTGGCCTCCATCGATCCGCAGTCCGCGGCCGCCAGGGCGCAAACCAGTTCGCTGGCGTTGCCACTGTATGGCTCGGATCCCGAATCCTCAGTCGTTACCTACACGGTCGAAAACGACTCCCCGCCTCAAAACGTCAACCTTGCCGGTCGCAAGTTCGACGGCACTAGCGGGAACGTCATTATCATTCCCAATAGCGTCTTATCACCACTGGCCAGTGGCGTAAAGCTCGAATTCTGGTACAAGACCAGCTATACCGGCTTCCAAACACTGGTGTCGGGGCTGACGACCTCGGCCACGCAGCTCATTCACGTCAGCCTGACGGACGAAACATTCACGCTGGGCATCGGCCCGACCAACATAGGCGTGTTCGCGGCCAATGCCAGCGATGGCAACTGGCACCATGTTTCGATTTCCTTGGCGACGTTTGGTTCTAGCTCCTACACCATCGGTTTGACGATGGACGGTATCGACCGCGGAGGTGGATTTGGTACCCCAGTTTCCATCCCGGGACCCAGCCTGGGAAGCCTGGTCCTAGGCCAGGGACAATCGTCGAACCAAGGGGGCTACCTGAATTACTTCCGCGGCTCCATTGACGAATTGAGAATTTGGGGAATTTCAAATCCCACGGTCATCGACCGCGCCTACCGGCTGTATGGCAGCGAGACGAATCTGCGGGCGTACTACACCTTTGACGAACCGGCTGGCAGCGTGGTCGCGCGAGACTCCTCGCCTAATGCGTTCCACGCCCAATATGGCGATTACACGGGTGTCAACGCAGCCGATATTCGGCCCGCGCCGAACGCGGAAACAGCCGCGAATGGCACATTACCGGCGGTGCTTGGCAATGGCGTCGTCACCACAATCAGTCCTGGCGGCACGACGTTGAATTTCACGCCGTTGGGCGGATTTAGCGGCACTGCCCGCATTTTATTAACGGCCAAAGACGGTCCAAATTTTTTGGACGACGGCAGCGGCCGTTCGTTCGAGCGAGTGTTCGATTGGCATGTGGAACCGCCGGCGGGCATCTTCGGTCGCGTGTTTGCCGATTTAAACGCCAACGGCCTTCAAGACGAGGGGGAAGGGGGCGTGGCCGGCGCCGTCGTTCTGCTCTTCAATCTTTCGGCAATCCCGCTGGAAACAACCGTTACGGATTCCGCCGGCAATTACCGATTTGAAACGCCCATTCCGGCAACCTACCGCGTATTGGTCCGCGCGCCGGTGGGTTACACCGCGTTTTCCCCCCCGGATCAGGGGGGGGACGAGGATGTCGACAGCGACGTCGCCTTTGGCACATTTGGCAGCCAGCAGGGTGGCATCGCGGTGGTGTCGCAG